>PNIK01000054.1 GCA_002877985.1 Thermodesulfobacterium geofontis
AACCCGTGTCTCTGGCGTGAGAGGCCAGTATCCTAGTCCACTAGACGATGGGGGCATTTCTTAAATATTACTTTTTAAAAATATATCAAATCTAAAAAAATTGTCAATCTAAAAAAGAACCAATTTCCCCCGAAAATTAATATAAAATATATACCACCCTCAAAAAATGCATAAGCTTAGAGGCTTTTAAAAAGTAAAAAAAGAGAAATAATTTGTAGATTATATAGAATGACAATTAGAAGAAGATTTAGATATAATACGGAAAGATTACACAATTTTAGTATTAAATGATACAGACGCATACATTTACTTGACATAACTATGATCTTGTTTAATAATTATTAGATTAGAAAGGAGGATTGATGCGTTTTTTTAATTGGGATGAAAATTTGGCTACAGGTATACCAGAATGTGATTTACAACACAAAAAACTCATTAATATGTTTAATGCTATTTATGATAGTATCCGATTAAATATAGATAAAAAAGCTCTTAAAGAGGCTCTTGATTCATTAATAGATTATTTTGATAAACATTTTGCCTTTGAAGAGAAATTAATGGAAAAATATCAATATCCAGAAATAAACATTCATAGAGAAGAACATAAAAATTTTAAAGAAGCCCTTAATAAAATCTTACAAAATCCTAATGAAGAAATTAACTTTTTAGAGGTTCTAAAATTTTTTAAAAACTGGTGGTTTAATCATATTCTTACTATGGATAAAAAATACGGTCCTTTTTTAGAGGCTAAAATGAAAAAATAATAAGGAGGTTTTAAATATGGGATTAAAAAGTTGGTTTAAAAAATTACATAGAACTTTGGAACTTCATCAAAAAATAGTTCCTATAATTGTTATCTGTTTTATTATTTTAATCGTTCTTACTATATTAGTTACCTCTTTTATGGCTTATTACGTAGGAATTACTCATGCTAAAAATATAATTCTAAAAAATCAATTTAATCTTATCAACGATACTATAATAAAACATGGAGCTTTAATTGAGAGAATGGAGGGAGCACCGATTACTAATTATAAAACTATAAGAGAAGAATTTTTAAAAAAGCAAAAAGATATAAGAATAATAAGAACTCCTAAAATAGATGAACTCTTTGGAAAGGAAAGCCCTGAATATTATGCCATAGATAAAGACGAAAAAGAGGTACTTTCGAAAGGTATGGAAAAGGTTTCTGTTGATTTTGAAAGAGAAAAAATAAAGGGTGTTTATCCAATTAAAGCAGAAGCTGATTGTTTGAGATGTCATTACAATGTTTCTGAAAATGAAGTAATAGGAGCTGTAAGTATTACTTTACCTATAGATTATATAATAAAAGAACTTAAACTCATTGTTCCTCTTTATATTTTTTTAGGACTGGGTGGAATTATTACTGCTTCTTTTCTGGTATATTTTACTTATATGTTTATAGCCCATAGACCCCTTGAAAAAATAACCAATGTTTTGAATAGAATAGCAGAAGGAGATCTTACTGTATCAATAGAAGAAAAAATAAAAGATAGAGAAGACCTTATAGGAAGAATTTCTAATAGTACAGATAGGGTTTTAGAGTATATGAAAAATTTTTCTTCTAAGACTCTTGATTATTCAGTTAAATTAGTTGAGCAAGTTGATGATATATTTAAATTAGTGGATAATGTTAATGAGAAAATTAAATTCCAAAATCTTAAAATAGCACAAGCCTCTATTGTGGTTGATGACTTTGGATTAACTATTGGAGAAATTTCAAGAATAACAAGCAGTATAAATAATACTGCTAAGGAAATAAAAAGTAAAGTTGAAAATTATCAAGAAGCCCCAAATGAAACAAAATTGAAAGAAATTTTTACAGAGGTTTTTAATTTAGGAGATAAAATAAGTGAGCTTAGTTTAGATATAGCTACTAATATTGAGAAAGGAGTAAAAACATCAAATGCTATTAATCAAACCTTTGATGAAATCACTCAGATATCCTCTGAAATAAGTCAATTAATGGATAAGATAAGCGAAAGCACTTATGAAACTCTTCTAATTTCTTCCTATATGAAAACTATAGCTTCAACTGTTAAGACAAGAAAGATGGAAGAAATACTCTTTGATCTTTTTGAAAAAGATGTAGACCGTTATGTGCTTCGTTTACAAGCTCATATTAAGGGAATTGATAGACTTGATCCAGAAAGGTGGGGAGATTATCAGGCATTTCCTATTGGTAAATGGTATTATAGTGAGGAAGGAGAAAAATTTAGGCAGATTGTTAAAGACTTTGATTTTAGCGAATTTGAAGAAACCTATAAAACTCTTCATAGTATCGGAAAAGAATTGATAATCGCCTATAATATGGAAGATACCCTGAAAGTAGAGAGACTTTTCCAACAGTTAAAAACTGTAAGTAGAAGATTAAAATTACATTTAGAGGATATGAGAGAAAGATATATAGAATATTACTTTAAAGGTTAAAATTAATGTTTATGGAAAGGGCGCTTCAGAAGGGTAATTTTAGATTAACTGATTATAAAATTTACAAACAACAAATATTTCAATTGTTTGAAAATTATAAAAGCTTAAGAGGTGAAATAAATGACGGAATAGACCTAAAAAGTTTAGAAACAAGAATTGAGAATCTTAAAAACAATCAATTTCTTATTGCTGTTGCAGGAGAAGTTAAGGCAGGGAAGTCAACTTTTATTAATAGTTTAATAAAAGAAGAGATATTACCTACTGATGTTCTCCAAGCAACTAATGCATTGATAGAAATTTTTTACTCTAAAAGACCCTATTTAAAAATAACCTATGCCTCTGGAAAAATAGAAGTAATTGAAGAAGAAGCAAAAGAGATTTTAAAAGAAAAATTAAAAGAAGTGGCTTCTATTCCTGAAGACTATAGAGATATTCCCGTTAATCTAATCGATCTTTATATTGTTGAAAACGGTGAGTTAATGATGATAGATGACGATTTTATCAAATATTTGGAAGAAAGGTCAGGAATAGAAAATCTTAAAGAATTAAAATATAAAATAGAAAATTATGCCTTTTCAAGATCTCGAGACAATATTCCAGTTAAAATAGAATTGGGTTATCCTTTTCCATGGGAATTTGATGAAATAAGATTAGTTGACATGCCAGGAGTTAATGCTATTGGAGGGATTCATGACATATCCTTTTCCTTTTTAGATAAAGCAAATGCTATTTTATTTATTCATCCCATAAAACCAGTTGAATCAGAATCTTTTAAGAGATTTATCGCTTCAGTCATAACAAATAAAAGTAAAGAAAATCTTTTTTTAATACTTACTCATTCAGCAGTGTTTCTCGAAGAAAGAGAAAGGCTTTTAGAGGAAGCCAAACGTATTTACCAAAATCTTATTTCTCCTGATAGAATTTTTGCAGTAGATAGTGTCTTAAAATTGATTTATGAAGATTTGAAAAAAGGAAAAACTCTCGAGGAAATAAAAAAGGAACAAAAGCAAAAAAGAAAATGGGTTGTTTATTTTAAAGATCTTGCTGAGGAAGAAAAATTAGATGAAAAAGAAGTATTTATTAAATATTCAGGTTTTGAAGAATTAGTACCGGCTTTAGAAAACTTTTTAGTTTCTGCTCCCTTTTTAGAACTATTAAAAATTCTGGAATTAATAAAAGAGGGATATAAAGAACAGATAGCTATTTATAATGAAACCATTCGCTTGCTTCAGAGTCAAAAAAAAGATAGAGAAGAATTTTTGGCAGAGATTGAAAGAAGACAGATTGGGTTAAAAAAACTTGAAACTTACTGTTATTTCGTCTTGGAGGAAGCAGCAACAGTATTTATGGGAGTTGATTCTCCTATAGAAAATTCCCTTGACCAACTTAAGCTGGATTATTATGATAAATTTATAAAATCAGCTGACATAGAAGAATTAAGGAAGTATTACAGAGATGCTGAAAATGAACTTAATGTGGTTGTTCAAGAAAGTCTTAAAAACATAAGTAAATTTTTTAGAGAAAAACTTGAACAAGTAGGTGAACAATTTAAAGAAGAATATAATATCCAGATTCCTAAAATTGACTTTTCTGCTATAGAGGAAACTTGTAAAAGAGCAGTAGCTAAAAAGGAAGAAATTATAAAGGAAGTTGTAGAAAGTATTGTAGAAAATTGGAATTTTTTAAAACCTTGGAAATGGTTAAAATCAAGTAGAAAAAAAAGAGTTGTGATAGGGGTAAGAGAGGTTTTAGATAGCGAGGCATTTTTTAAAACTTTAAAAAATAATCTTATAGAAACCTTTATTGAAGTGGTTGAAGAATTAAGAGATCAATTTTATAGAGCCTTTGAATTTTATAAAAAAAGTATAGGAAAATTGTTAAATGAAAAAAGAGCCTATTTGGAAAATCTTAAAAAAGAATTAAAATCAAATGAAATGATTGATTATGAAATTCTTATGCTTCAAAAAAATATTGCTCTAATTGAGAAAGAAGTAAAAACAATAGAGGAATTTATAGAAAGATTATTACAATGATAGAAACTAAAACTCTTAAACAAATAGAGAAAAAATTAGAAGAAGATATTTCTAAGGAAATAGAATTAATTAAAAACGAAATCTTTTTCATTATAGACAAAGATTTAGATATCTATTTCTTGAAAGAATTTGTAAAACAATATCCTCGTAAACTATTGAAAGAAAAAGCCGAGATTTTACTGGATACCCTTTTAAATTACCTTATGAAAGAAATATTAGAAAAAATCAAAAGTATGCATCTTGACCATCAATATGAATTTTTTAAAGAAAATTTAAGAGATAAAATAAGAGTTAAAGCACTTTCAGAAAATGGCAGTTTCAAACCCCAACTTATAAAAATTAAAGAAGAAGAAAGCTTGTTAGATAAAACTATTACTGCGATGCCAGGAATAGCTGTTAGTGCTGGAGGAATTATTGCTACTGTAGCTATACCTGAAACTTTACCTTTAAAGGCTATCCCAGCTGTTTCTACTTTGGTTGGTCCTATATACGTTATAAAAAAATTAAAAGATAAACACAAAAGACTAAAAAATTTATGGAAAAAACAGGTTAATTCTTATCTTAAACTTGCTAAAGATGATCTTAAAAAATGGCTTTTAGATGTAGAAAAAATTTTTTTAAAGGATTGGGAAAGTTTTTATAAAAAAGTTAGTTCGTCTTCTCTTCAAAGTGCTATGGATAAAAGTGATATAAATTACGCAAAAATTAAAAATATTTAAAAAGGAGAAAAAAATATGATAAGCAAAATTTTTTCTAAATTTCAGTCTGTTATAGATAAAAGTAAAATAGGGAAAAAAGGAGTGTTGGCTTTTGATTTAGGAAGCTATTCTATAAAAATAGCTGAAATTCAACTTATTAAAGATGAGCCAGTTTTAACTAACTTTATTCAAGGAAGAACCTATAAAAATATCATTATAAATGGAATTATAAACGATTTTCAGTACTTAGTTTCTAATATAAAAAATATTTTAGATGTTTTCAGAAGTAATACCAAAATAGCAAATGTTTCACTTCCTTATGATCTCGTAATATTTGATTCCTTTAAAAGCCCACATATACCCAGTGAAGAAGAAATTAAAAAAAAAATAAATGATGAAATACCTTATAAAATTGAGGATGTTTATTACAGTTATTATATAATTCCTCAGAAAGATTTTTATCAAATTTTTTATCTGGTGGCTAAAAAAGAGATAATTGAAGAATATGAATCGCTTATAAAAACTTTGGATTATCAAGCTAACAATATTGATGCTGATTTTATAAATTTACATAATATAATAGAAGCAATTTATGGGGAAAAATCAAAACTCATTGTAGATTGGGGAGATAGTAAAATTAAATTACTCTTCTGTGAAAAAGGGTTTCCTATCTACAGTAGAGAACTTTTTAATTTGGGACTTAAAAATTTGAGAAAGGACATAATTAAAAAATTGAAAGTTGATTCAGATACTGCAGAAGTTTTGGTAGTTAATCCAGAAAAAAATAATTATCCAGAAGTAAGAGAACTTTATAAAAATTACATTAAAGAAATCTTTGATGAATTAGAAACTACTATAAAATTTGTAACAGGGAAATTTAACTTTTCTATTGAGAATATATTCTTAGTTGGAGGTGGAGCAAGAATTTCCAATATATGCGATATTTTTAATGAATATTTAAAAATTAATACACAATTAATTGATCTAAAAAAACTTATTAAATTTTCTGATAATTTTGACCCTAATTACATAAATATAGTTAATACTCAGGGAGCCATTGCTGTAGCTACTGCAATGAGGGATTTTATCTAAGTTTCTGATTTTATGAATTTTTTAATCTCTTTATAAATTTCAGGAAGTTTGGCAAAAATGATCACTGCTTTTCTCCAGACATTTGCCTTTATGGCTGGAATTCCTGCAACTTCCTCCCCTGGTGGAATTTCTCCTGTTACACCAGATTTGCCTGCCACTCTTGCACCTTTTCTAATTTTACTATAAGGTGCCACTCCAACCTGCCCTCCAAGCATAACATAATCTTCTAAAACTGCACTACCTCCTATAGCTGTATGAGAAACAAGAACATTTTGTTTCCCTATCCTAACATTATGTCCTATTTGGACCAAATTATCAATTTTGGTACCTTCTCCTATAATTGTTTTTCCAAAAACAGATCTATCGATTGTAGTATTTGCTCCTATCTCTACTTCATCTCCTATTTCAACACTTCCAAAATGATAAATTTTTATATTTTTATAACCCTCTTCTCCTTTTTCTTGAGCAAAACCGAAACCATCTGAACCAATAACTACTCCTGCATGAATTATACAATTTTTACCAATCTTAGTATAAGGATAAATTACTACATTAGGATAAATGACTGTGTTTTCTCCAATTTCTGAGTAAGCTCCCACAAAAACTCCTGGATAAAGTATTACTCTCCTTTTTATTTTCGCTCCTTTCTGAATATAAACTAAGGGATATATGGCACAAGGTTCTTCTATTAACACATCTTCTTCTATAATTGCTTGAGGACTTACCTCCCATTTTGGTTCTATTTCTGTTTTAAAAACCTCGGTAATTTTAGCAAAGGCAACCTTTACATCTTTTACCTCTATAACTGATTTTTCAGAAAAATATTTTGCAAAACCTTCAGGACAGAGAACTACTTTAGCTTTAGACTTTTGAGCCTCTTCTACCCTTTTTAAAGAATCGATAAAGATTATTTCACTTTCTTTTGCCAGTGGAATGGCATTTACTCCTTCTATCTCAAAATCTTCTCCTATAAGAGTGCCTTCTATTTTTTTTGCAAGTTCTGAAGTTTTAATCTTTTTCATTTTCAAAATTCCTTACAAAGTTTTCTAAATTTTCAGGTTTAAAATATTTTCTTTCACCTGTTTTTCTAATCTTTACTTCCACTTCTCGATTTTCTTCAAATCTTTTTCCTAAAATTATATGTAATGGTATTCCTATAAGATCCATATCTTTAAACTTAACTCCTGGTCTTTCTTCTCTGTCATCTAAGATAACATCCCATTTTTGAGATAAATTTTTATAAATTTTTTCCGCCTCCTCTTTAAAGGTTTCTTTTAAATATACTATTACTATTTGAAAAGGAGCAATTTGCCAGGGAAAGATTATTCCATTCTCATCATGATTTTGTTCAATGGTTGCAGCAAGCACTCTACTTACACCTATACCATAGCATCCCATTATAAAAGGTTTCATTTTCCCGTCCTTATCTAAAAACATAGCTTTCATAGGTTCACTATATTTAGTACCTAGTTTAAAAATATGCCCTACTTCTATACCTCTTGTAAAACTTAAAGGTTCTCTGCATTTAGGACAAAGGTCTCCTTCTTTTGCTTTTCTAATATCTGCAATAAGATCTGGCTTAAAGGTTGAGCCTAAATTGGCATTCAAATAGTGATACTCATCCTCATTTGCTCCTATTACAAAATTGGAATATCCTTCTAAAGCTTTATCAGCAATAACTTTTATTTTTAGATCTTTAGGACCTATGAACCCAGGACTTGCTCCTACAATTTTTTTTACTTCCTCCTCTGTTGCCATTCTGAAAGTTTTTCCAGAAAAAAGTTTTTCAAGTTTTACTTCATTTAATTCATGATCCCCTCTTAAACAAAGAGCAACAGCTTCAGTTTCATCAATAATATAAATTAAGGTTTTTGTTATTTTAGAGACAGGAAAACCTAAAAAATCCGCTACTTCCTGAGCAGTTCTTACTCCAGGGGTATAAACTTTTTCTAGAGGTTTTTCAGGTTCAGAAGGGTATTTCTCTCCTAAAATAGCAGGAGTTAATTCTATATTTGAAGCATATCCGCATTTCTCACAGAAAGCAATTACATCTTCACCTGTTTCAGCAAGTACCATAAATTCATGAGAAACATCCCCTCCTATAGTTCCAGTATGCGCCTCCACCGCCTTAAATTTAAGCCCGCAATTAGTAAAAATTCTTTCATAGGTTTCATACATTAGTTGGTAACTTTTATCAAGTCCTTCCCAGTCTGCATCAAAGGAATAGGCATCCTTCATAATAAATTCTCTTGCCCTCATTATTCCAAACCTTGGACGCATCTCATCTCTAAATTTTACTGCTATCTGGTAAAGAATAAGAGGAAGTTCTTTATAGGATTTTACATCCTTTCTTACAATCTCAGTAACTACTTCCTCATGGGTTGGACCAAGGCAAAAATCGTGTTCCTTTCTATCTTTAAATCTTAAAAGCTCCTTTCCATAGACATCCCAACGTCCAGTTTCTTTCCAAAGTTCTGCAGGTTGAACAAAGGGCATAAGGATCTCTAAAGCTCCGGCTTTATTCATTTCTTCTCTAACAATGTTTTCTATCTTTTTTAAGGCTTTAAATCCTAAAGGTAAAAAATTATAAATTCCAGAAGCAAGTTTTCTTATCATTCCTGCCCTTAGTAAAAGTTTGTGACTTATTATTTCAGCTTCAGAGGGATCCTCTCTTAATGTGGGAATAAAAAATTTGCTCCAGCGCATAAGCCCTTCCCCTTAAAAAGTTATTTTCTCATATTGTTTTGTTTTTAAATCAAGAATAACAAAACTGGGAACTCCTTCTTTTCCTAAAATTTCTCCAGGATTTATAACTAAAGCCTTATTAAACTCTTTTATCTCATATTTATGGGTATGTCCGCAAAAAATGAAATGGTAATCTCCTGTTTTAGCTAAAGCATAGGCTATCTTGGGATAATGAACCATAGCAATTTTATATTCTTCTATTTCTAAAAATGCATTATCTCCATGAAATTTAATATTAGGATATTCTGAGACCTTTTGGATTAAAAGATAAACATCTCCAGGATTATTTCCTAAAATTAAATGTATTTCTTTATTAAATTCTCCAAGGATAGGAACCATAAAAGGGGAGATCAAATCTCCGCAGTGAAAAATTTTCTCCACCTCCTCTTTTAAACAGATTTCTATAGCTTTTTTTAGATTTGGTATTGAGTCGTGGCTATCACTCATTATAGCCACTTTCATAAAACTACCTCCCTTTTAAAAATTCTTCAATTCCGAGTTTTTTCCAAATTTTATTAATTCTTTCCTTAACCTCTTTTGTCATTACTGTTTCTTCTGGCCAATCTCTATCATATCCTTCCTCTTTCCATTTTTTGGTTGCATCAATACACATTTTAGAACCAAAGCAAGGATAAGGACTTGCATGATCAAGGGCATCAATGGGGCCTTTTACAATCATTATATCTCTTTCTGGATCCACATTTCCAGCCATGTAAAAAAGGGCTTCCCTTAAATTTTGCACATTAACCTCTTTATCAAATACCACTATTATTTTGGTAAACATCATCTGTCCAAGTCCCCAAAGAGCTGAAGCTACTTTAAAAGCATGTCCAGGATAGCGTTTGTCTATGGAAACAAAAGCCAAATTATGGAAAACCCCCTCCCAAGGAAGACAAATATCCATCACTTCTGGCAAGATTTTTTTAATAAAAGGTAAAAATAATCTTTCTGTAACCTTACCAAGATAACAATCTTCCATAGGTGGTTTTCCTACGATTGTGGCAGGATATATAGCATCCTTTCTCATGGTAATACAAGTAACTTTAAAAACTGGATAATAACCAGCTGGGGTATAATATCCTGTATGATCTCCAAAGGGTCCCTCTAATCTTCTTTCATTAGGTTCTACATAACCTTCAAGAACAATTTGAGATTCAGCAGGAACCTCAAGAGGGATTGTTAAGCATCTGACAAGTTCAACAGGTTTCCCTCTTAAAAAACCTGCAAGAATTAATTCATCCATATCTTCAGGAAGAGGTGCGGTAGCTGAATAAATTACTGCTGGATCTGGTCCTATGGAAACAGCAACAGGTAATTTTTGTCCCAAAGATTCTGCCTTTTTATAGTGTTTTGCTCCCCCTTTATGAATCTGCCAGTGCATACCAGTTTCGTTTTTACTGAAAACTTGCATTCTATACATTCCAACATTTCTGACTCCCGTTTCAGGATCTTTAGTAATAACACAAGGAAGTGTAATAAAAGGTCCTCCATCCTTTGGCCAACATTTTAAAATGGGAAGTTTTAAAAG
>PNIK01000072.1 GCA_002877985.1 Thermodesulfobacterium geofontis
CTTCTCTCAAGGGTGAAATTTTAGGGGATAAATTAATTATAGAGGTCCCCAATGAATTTACCAAGAACTGGTTAGAGGAAAATTACAAAAATCTCATTTATCAAGTATTAAATGAATTTAAGCTTAAGGAAATAGAGTTTTTAATAAGTGAAAAAACCCAAGCTGAACAATTGATTATTCCCTATAATCCAGTATCTATTATAGGAAGAAAGTTTTCTCCCAAATATACCTTTGAAGACTTTATTGTAGGAAAGTGCAATGAATTTGCATTTAATGTTTGCTATCAAATAGCTGAAGAAAGACCAAAGGGTTACTTAGTTTATCTTTATGGTAGTTTTGGATTAGGAAAAACTCATTTAACTCAGGCTGTGGGAAATAATCTAATTTCAAAAGGTTTTGAAAGGGTCTATTATTTAACTGCTCAGGATTTTCTCAATTACATGATGAAGTATCTTCGCTCAGGAATGTTAGAAAGCTTTAGAGAAAAGATAAGAAATGAGTGCGAAATTCTTCTTTTAGAGGAAATTCACTTTTTATCTGGAAAAGAATATACTCAAAATGAACTTGCCTTTCTTTTAGATTCCCTTCTTGACCAAGGAAAAACTGTAATCTTTACCTCTTTAAAACTTCCTCAGGAGCTTCAAAAGATGGAAAATTCTTTAAAATCAAGACTTTCTTCTGGATTATTAATTAGGTTAAACAATCCTGATTTTGCAACGAGGAAAAAAATTATAAGACATAAGGCAAAAAAACATGGATATGAATTACCTTATGAGGTGGTTGAGTATCTTGCTCGTCAGATAAGAGGGGATGTAAGACAACTTGAAAGTGCTGTTCTCGGCTTGATTGCCCGCTCAACTCTTCTTAAAGAACCAATTAACCTCTCCTTAGCAAAAGAACTTATAGATGAAATAGGGATAAAAGAGGGTTCCAATCAGGTAGAAATGATAATTGAAACAGTATGTAGATTCTTAGGTATCACAAGGGAGGATCTTTTTTCCTATTCAAAGAAAAAAGAAATAACTCTTTCAAGACAAATAACCATATATTTTCTGAGAAAATATTTAAATAAGTCCTTAAAAGATATTTCGCGCCTTTTCAAAAGAGAACATTCTACAATTATTTACAATATTAAGACCTTTGAAAACAGGCTAAATAGGGATATGAGCTTAAAGGTAAAGGTGGATTATCTTTTTAGAGAGATCTCGAGAGAGTTGCCTGATCAATCTTCTGAAGTAGAATATAATCTAAATGAATCAAAAAATTCCCTCTAAATTTTTAAAATCCTTAGAAAATCTTTTAGGAAGGGAAAGAGTTTTAATAAGAGAAGAGGATCTTTTAAGTTATTCCTACGATTCATCTTCTTTAATAAAAATACCTTCTGCTGTTACCTTTCCGGAGAAAAAGGAAGAAGTGGTTGAAATTTTAAGGCTTTCTCAGGAATATAAGGTTCCGGTTATTTCAAGAGGTGCAGGAACTTCAACTACGGGAAGCGCCCTTGCCCATAAAGGTGGAATTGTAATTGCCTTTTCCAGAATGAACCGAATACTTGAATTTAACGAAGAAGAAAGAATAGTAAGGGTGGAGCCAGGAGTTTTAAATGGAGAACTTAAAAGTTTTTTAAAAGGGTATGGGTATTTTTACCCTCCTGATCCCTCAAGTTATGCTTTCTCAACTATAGGAGGAAATGTAGCAACTGGTGCAGGAGGACCAAGAGGATTAAAATACGGAACCACAAAAGATTATGTGCTTGCCTTAGAAGTCGTTCTTCCAGGAGGAAAGATTCTAAAAACAGGACCCTCTACTTTGAAATGCGTAGTTCCCTATAATTTAACCCCTCTTTTTGTGGGTTCTGAAGGGACACTCGGTGTTTTTACAGAAATTGTTTTAAAAGTAATTCCTCTTCCTCCAAAAAGAATTCTTTTTGTTTCTTTCCATGACAAAGAAGAAGAATCCTTAGGGGTGATTTCAGAAATTCTCAAGAAAAAATTAACCCCTGCCTGTGCCGAATTTATTGATAAGACAACTATTTTAGCCCTTTCAAAAATAGGAGTTCTTTCAGTTTTTGAAAACAAAAAATTTTCCTCCCTTTTATATTTAGAACTTGACGGAGAAGAAGAAATTCTTGAAAAAGAAAAGGCTTTGGTAGAAAAGTTTTATAAAGATAAAGGTATTTATTTTGAGAAAGCTCAAGAGGAAAAAGATATAGAAAATCTTTGGGAAATTAGAAGGTCTATCTCCCCGTCTTTAAAAGTTCTTGGTGAAAAAAGGTTTGCTGAAGATGTAGTTGTACCAAGAAGATTTATGAAAGAGTTTTTGTTTAAAATAAGAAATCTGGAAAAAGAGTCTGAATTGCCTATTTGTTGTTTTGGACATGCAGGGGATGGAAATTTTCATGTAAATATACTTTTTAATTCAGAAAAGGAAAAGAAAGCTTTAAAAGTAAGGGAAAAACTTTTAAAAGAGGTTATAGAGCTTTCTGGAACAATTTCAGGGGAACATGGAATTGGTTATATTAAAAGAAGTTTTGTTAATTTAGAGCTTAGTCCTTTACAGATTGAAATGATGAAAAAACTTAAGAAAGTTTTTGATCCAGATGGGATATTAAATCCTCAAATTAAAATCCCTGATTAAAAGTCTCTTATGAACCTTTATAACAAACTAAAAAGACTTATTGGAAGGGCTCTTTTTCGTTATGAAATGGTAAAAAATGGTGATTCTGTAATTATTGCCTTATCAGGTGGGGAGGATAGTCTTGTTTTAGCTTATTTTTTGAGTGATTGGCGTAAAAAAATGAGAATTGAATGTAAACTTATTGGTGTGCACTTAGATATGGGATTCCCCAAAAATGAAAGAGAATACCATGAAGGAGTTAAATGGCTTGAAGAATTCTGTAAATCTTTGGAGGTTGATTTTTATTTTTTAAAAACCGATTGCGGAATCCAGGCTATGGAGGTTTATGAAAAGGATATAACTGCCCCCTGCTTTGTTTGTTCCTGGCATAGAAGAAAATATCTTTTTAGGCTTTGCCAAGAGAAAGGAGCAAATAAGCTTACCTTGGGACATCATCTGGATGATGCAATTGTTACTTTTTTTATGAATATGTTTTATCACGGAGAACTTTCTACTATTTTACCTGTTCAGGAAATGTTCAAGGGAAAACTTTATATTATAAGACCTTTGATTCTCGTAGAAAAGGATCTAATCTCTCGCTTTGTAAAAAAAATGGGTTGGAATTTACTTGAAAATCCCTGCCCCTTTTCTCAAGAAACAAAAAGAAAAGAAGTAGAAAGGATTTTAAATACTTGCATTTACCCTTTAAATCCAAAGATAAAAAGAAGTATAGCCACAGCAATTTTTAATCCCAATTTTGAATACCTACCCATTCGTAAATAAATTATTATAATTAAGATTTATGAAAAAAATAGAACAACTTAAAAATATTGCTAAAAAATACGGTATTACCTTAATTTATCTTTTTGGATCGCAGGCTAAAAATGGTGTTGCCTACTTATATGATAGGTCCTACAGAGTAAAAAAAAGATCTGATCTTGACATAGGTGTAGTATTTAAAAACTTTCCTATCAATGCTAAAGAAAAGATTAAAATTTACGAAGAACTTTATACTGATTTGGCACTTCTTTTTGATCCCTTTGAGATAGACCTCATCTTTTTACAAGAAATAAATCCGCTTTTGCAATTAGAAGCTATCAAAGGATTTGCCATTTATGTAGAAGACGAGATTTTTCAAGAAGACTATGAAGAATTAGTAATGAAAAAAGCCGAGGATTTGAGATTTAAAAAAAGGGAATTTGATAAAGAGGTTTTAGAGGCAAGAAAAGATGGTTATTTCGAAATTGAACTTTGAAAAAATTAACAGTAGAATTTTTTATATTGAAGAAAGCCTAAAAAATCTTTATGAAATAAAGAAAAAGGGGAAAGAAACTTTTTTAAATGATCCCATATTGATTTCAGCTGCAGAATCAAATATTAGAAGGGCTTTAGAAGCTATTTTTGATATCGCAAGACACATTCTTGCTAAATCTTATGGATATAAAGATTTAGAATACAAACAAATGGCTAAATTATTAGTTAAAGAAAAGGTACTTCCAGAAAGTTATCTTTCTACTTTAATTAAAATGGCAGGATACCGTAATAGACTGGTACATTTTTATTTTGAGATTACTCCTGAAGAATTGTGGGAAATTCTCGAAAAAAATCTTTCTGATTTTAAGGAATTTTTAAATTTATTAAACTTTTTTTTAATGAGGGTTTCCTCTGGTATTTAAAATTATTTTTATTGTGTATTAGAAGAGCGAAAAAGATTGTAATAATAAAGGACATTTCTGACATATTGTTGAGTTTCTGAATAAGGGGGGATTCCCCTATAGATTCTTACTTTCTCAGGACCGGCATTATAGGCAGCAAGAGCAAGCTTAAGGTCTTTAAATTCTTCCAGAAGTTTTTTAAAATACAAGGCTCCACCTCTTAAACTTTCTAAAGGATCAAAGGGATTTCCCACTCCTACAAGTTCAGCAGTAGTAGGCATAAGCTGCATAAGCCCAAGAGCACCTTTCGGAGAGACAGCCTTTGGATTAAATGAAGACTCAACCTTTGCAATTGCTTTAAGAAGTGCAGGATCTAAAGAGAAATTCTGGGCAACTTCATGAAACCATCTCTCATCTATATTATAGTAAACTGAATTATTTTTAGAAATAAATCTTTTTGGTTCTCTCACATAAACCTGGCAGATCTTTTCTGGAAAAATACCTTTAAAATTGGTAAAAATTACCTCTCCTGTTTGAGGATCCTCACATCTATAAATATCCGCATAAACACTTGAAATACCAAAAAATAAAATAAAAATAAAAATTCTTAAAATAAGACTCATAGTTTTAAAAAATTATATAAATTTTCTATTCTTGTCAAGCTTTATTTAATTTGACTTTTTCGGCAAAAATTAGTATATATTTAACTTTAGATGTTAAAAATTTATCTCTATCCAATTCTTGCATTTTTAATCTCTTTACCAATCGGTTTTATTGTTAAGTTAATTTTTAAAAACAGGCTCTCCTATTTTAATCAAAAATTTAACTTAGGGCTTCCTCCAAAAACCATTAACTCCTTTTCCAATATTTGTTTTTTCTGGGTTATTTTACTGGGTATTCATATTTCCATTTCTATAGCTGAAGTTCCTGTAAAGTTTCAACACATTATAGAAACTACAAATAAACTGCTTATTATCCTTTTTATAATTACCTTAGCTTGGATTTCTTCAAAAATTATTGTAACTATTCTTAATTTTTATATCCAGCAAAAAACAGATCTTCCGCCAAAGGTTTCCATTCTTGAAATAGTTATAAAAGTTTTAATACTTTTTGTAGGATTTATTTTAATTCTGGATACTTTAAAAATAAATATTACACCTTTTATAACTTCTTTAGGAATTGCGGGCTTAGCAGTGGGTTTGGCTTTACAGGATACTTTAAGTAACTTTTTTGCAGGCCTTCATATTTTAATGACCAAACAAATAAAACCAGGAGATTATATTTCTCTGGAGGGAGGTTTTGAAGGATTTGTAGAAGATATCACTTGGAGAAACACTGTTATAAGGACACTTCCCAATAACTTAATAATTGTTCCCAATTCTAAGATTGCAAGTTCTATCGTAACCAATTATTTTCTTCCAGATAAGGAGTTAGCTATACTTGTTCAGGTTGGAGTAAGCTATGACAGTGACCTTGAAAAAGTTGAAAGAGTAACCATTGAGGTTGCAAATGAGGTGATGAAAGAAGTTCCCGGAGGGGTTCCTGATTTTGAACCTTTTATAAGATATCATACCTTTGGTGATTTTAGTATTAATTTTACGGTTGTTTTAAGAGTTAAGAGTTATACAGATAGATATGCAGTAATTCATGAGTTTATAAAAAGACTCCACAAAAGATATAAAGAAGAGGGTATAAAAATTCCCTTCCCTATAAGAACAATTTATTTAAAGCAATAACAATTTAAAATTAATCTTTAGTCTCAAAATGTTGAACTTATTAAGTTTTACTTTTTTAAAAAGTATTTTAAGATTAAATATCATGGGAAAAAAGTGTAGAGGTTTCAGCATAATTGAGTTTCTTATAGTTATAGGAATAATGGCTATTTTAGCAAGTATAGCTTTTCCTTCTATTAAGCTTTATATTAATTTAAATCAGCTGAATTTTAATATATTTCATCCTCCTATTTGTGGAGCAAGTAAGAAAAAACTTTTTATTACTACAACTATGAGAGCCTATTAAAATGGAAAAAGGATTTACCTTGATTGAGTTTCTTATAGTTATTGCTATTATTGTTATTCTTTCTACCTTTGCTATTCCTGCTTGGAATAGATTTATGGAAATAAATAGATTTAATAGCGATATAATGGCCGTAGAGTATACCATAAATAGAGCAAAGTTAACTGCTATGTCAAAAACAACTAATGTGGGAGTATGTGTAAAGGATAATAAGCTTTTTATTTATGATGTCGGTTTTGAAAGAGGGGCTACTTCCTGTGAAGGAAACCTTCTTTTTGAAGTAAAGCTTCAAGGAAGAAATACCCAAATAAAAAATTCTGGAGACATAATTTTTGATCCAAGAGGATTAAGTATTTCGGTAGGAGGAAATATATGTGTTGAAAATAGTGAACTTAACCGATATTATATACTTTGTATAAGTAGGGGAGCTATAAGAGCAAATAAAGGTGAGGGGGTATGCCCAAGCAAATGCAGTTAAAAATTAAAGGATTTACCCTTATAGAAGCACTTTTAGCTATTTTAATTTTTTCTTTAATCACAATAGGTATTGCCAATTTAATTACAAGTTCTATAAGTTCTACAAGGGATAGAACTATAATGGATTGTCTTATTAATGCAGCAAATTCTGCTATAGAAGCCTGTAGAGGAGGATTAAATTTAGGAAATTTTCAATGCGGAGGAATAAATGTTCAAATAAATGTAAATATAGATTGTTCAACTATAACTGCTCCTACGAGTGCCTGGAGTGCAAACTGTAGAGATGTAACGGTTATTGCAACTTACGGAAACAAAGAACATAAATTAACTGATCTGGTATGTAGATTTTGGGATGGAAGTTAGGATATGAAAAGAGGATTTACTTTAATTGAAATGTTGGTAGTTATTTTAATAGGAGCTTTGGTTATAGGGGCTTTGGTTGGACTTTATATAGCTCATCAAAGGGTTCAGGGACCAATTAAAATGACCTCAGACATATCAGAAATACAGAGAGCAGGAATAGCTCAGCTTGAATGGATTTTTAGCAGATGGGGAACAGGAACTCCTTGCAATGATCCAACAGGAGCTAATATATGCACAAGAATAAGACCTTGTGATATTGCAAATGTATGTAATGTCGAAAATTTGAGTAGAGTTTGTTCAAATGAAACTGTTTCAAACACTCCATGTTATCCTCCTCCAAGCTCTTTATGTGTAAGTGTGAGATCAGGAAATCCCTGTGGACAAATATGGTTTTACGCAAATTTAGAGGGAGTTGGTATTATTAGTAATGTTTATAGAGATATGGTTCAATTAGTAAGCTGTAGATTAAAAACTGAAGACAACAATAATTGTTTCCATATTATGAGGTACGGAAGATTTTTCAGGGATGCTACTAATGATACAAGAGCTTTAATATTTAGATTAAGTAATTTAAGTCCTCAAAATGCTGAATGTCTTGATGAGAGATATTTAAATCCTTCAGAATACAATGCTCAGGCAAGTAGAATTACAACTATTTATAACGGTTATATCAGAAATCAAGCAGGTAATTTACAGAAATGGTTAAATTTAGAGGGAGGCGATATAGTAATAAGAGTTCCTAAACTTGTTCATCTTTACTGTGGGAATGGTCCAGATAATAGATTGTGGTTAAAAATGGATTTATGTGATATGGCAGCAAATTGCACATCTAATGAGCGTGCAATAAATATTGCTCCGGTAGAAAGCTTTCGTCCTTTTATAGTGATCCCAGTTGGAGGAGGAAATGAAACAATTGATGATACCTCTGGAAGAGATAATCCTGCAAATATTGGAACCTATTTAAATTCACCTCAGGGAGTTATAGGAGTTGAAATTACTTTTAGAAATTTTGAAGATCCAGCAAGTGCTAATTATAGAACTTATAGAGTTATAAGGTATTTTGGGAGGTAAAAATGAAAAACAAAGGGTATGTTTTATTAATAGTTTTAATTTTGTCTGTTATTATAGCCCTTATTGGAGCAGGGCTTGCCTTTATGAGTAAACAGGGATTTCTTTCCACAAGAGCAAATACCCTATTTAACAAACTACAGAAGGCTTCCCATTATGGAATAAATGAAGCTATCAGGAGAATTGTTGTATCTCAAGGTGTTTGTGAAGAAGGTATTTTTAACCAAGATCTTAATGTAGATGGTGTAAGAGTTAGAGTTAGTACATCGAGAAGGGGTATATTGTGTGCTTTAAGAGCTGAAGCAACCTTGGGAGGGGCAAGGCAAGTAATTGTAGCTACAACTCAGGGTTTTTATGGAATTGGGACTTTTACAGTAAAGGCAAATGAAAGGGTTGAATGGCTTGGTGGCGCCTATGTATCAGGCTGTGATTCACAAAATAGTTGTAATATTCCTGGAATTATAGTAAGTGGTCCTATAAACGGGGTTCCACCAGGTGCAGCAAAAAACTGCGGCGTAACTGGTACTACTGGTATATATGGAACACCTCCTCTTAAACCTAATGTAAGATTTTATGACCTTGTTCCTTTAACTTTTAATGTCAATTGTTTTTACGAGCTTCTTCATATGTTTGAAACAGAAGATAATTATACTGGTTATCCCATGGGATTAGGAAAAAATCCCTTTTGGAAAATAAATAATAACACAAGACAGGATATAGAATTTGATAAAGGAGGTTTAACTTCCTGTCCCAATCCCTTAGTAATTGATGAACCAGAATTGGTTTGGAATAGACAAGCTGGAGATTTTACCATCAGATCCTGGACCAATGATATACCTTCCATTCCTCCTAAATGCGAATTTAATGGAAATGCCTTAAATCTTTCACAAGACTTACCAACCTGTACATGGATAAGAGTAAAAAAAGACGTTAATATCACGGGAGTAGCCCCCAATATAAAATTTGTTAATGCATCAGGATATCAAGTCACTATAAGCAATGCAGGGAATGCTAATGTAATTACTGATAAAACTATAATTGTAGAATCAAAAACTGTTTCTGAACCTTTAATATTATATACTACAAATAAAGTAACTATAAATGGGACTGCTACTTATATAAGAGTTGTCTCTCAAGGAAATATAGAGCTAAAAACTCCTTCTACAATTTCTAATTCCACCCTAATTACACCAAATAGCATAATAAACACTACTCATAATAATTTAACCTTAAAGGAAGTGAATGTTTTTGCAAGAAGGGTAAATTTTACTCAAACAACAACTATTAGCGGAGGAATGTATTATTTATTTGGATATGTAGAAAGTGTTTGTAACTCTAATGATCCTGATGCATCAATAGTTACAACTTCAGCCAATATAGGGACTTTAGAAACTCCTGTGCTTTTTATAATGGTAAATTCATGTCTTAGAGTTACTAATCCGACTCCTATTTATTTTAACGGTATATTCTTTGCAGAGGGTCCAACTTGTATAGTTTACCAAAATATTCGTTTTACAGGGATATCCATTTGGAATGAGCCTAATAATTTTGAAAATGTAGATCAATTAGGTTCTGGATTTTATATTCAATTCAATTACGGAATCATAAATACTTTGAATAATAAATTCTGGTATGTAAGAAGGTTTGAATGTATAAAAGATGACCCTTTACCTTATGCACAGGCAATTTTAACTTACCACAGCTCCTATTAAAAATTTATTATTCAAATTCATAGGTAAAATAAAGCTTTATTCCTTTTTCCTTGGCATATTTCCTTACTTGAGGATGTGCCTGATGGGTTACACATACAAGAAATTTTTCCTCAGGAATAAGTCTTTCAAGTCTGTAAACCTTTTTAAGAAAGGTATCTAAATCTGATTTTTTGAGCTGAGTCTTTACTTCTCCGAGTATCACAACCTTCTTTCCATCTATCTTACCCTTCCCATAAATATTAATTTCTTCATATTTATTAGGAGAAACTTCTATGTAATCTCTAATAAGTCTATCTTCTATCTCAAGATTAAAATCTTTCTTAAGAAGCTTAGGAAGATGTTTGTAAGCCTCATTTTCAATAAAATATCCTACAGTATGAGAAAGACCTCCTAATTGCTCTCTTGTCTTTCTATGCTCTTCTATAAGCTTTTCTAATCTCTCTTCAGTCCTCCTCTGCGCCTCTGCAAGCTCATTTAATCTCTCTTCA
>PNIK01000074.1 GCA_002877985.1 Thermodesulfobacterium geofontis
AAAGGGTTTAAGATGATTTTGTTTAGAAAATTAAATGAGGCATTGAATCTTTTTCGTTTAGATTTTTAAATGAGGCATTACGGAGGGGTTAAAGATTTTAAAATTTTAGTTTATAATTAATGAAAATTCATTTCTCGTAGGAGGTCTTATGAAAATAAGTCCCTATATCTTTAGAGAGTATGATATTAGGGGCAAGGTAGGGTTTGATTTTACGGAGGAAGTGGTAAGAGAAATAGGAAGGGCTTATGGCACTGTAATTAAAAGAAAAAGAGGAAATAAGGTTTGTTGCGGAAGAGATGGGAGATCCTCCTCTCCCTTTTTACAGGAAGCATTAATTGAAGGAATTTTATCAACAGGAATAGAAGTTGTAAATATAGGAATTTGCCCAACACCTGTAATGTATTTTTCTCTTTTTATTTTTGAAGATTTGGATGGCGGAATTCAAGTAACAGGATCTCATAACCCCCCAGAATTTAACGGTTTAAAAATTTGTGTAGGCAAAGAAACTCTCTTTGGTGCTCAAATTCAAGAAATAAGAAATTTAATAGAAAAAAGAGACTTTGAAAAGGGAAAAGGACAGGTAGAGGAAAGGAAGGTTTTAGATAAATACATAGATTACGTTTGTAAAAACGTAGAACTTAAAAGACCCTTAAAAGTGGTTATAGATCCAGGAAATGGAGTTTGTGGTTTAACAGCTCCTGAAATTTTTAAAAGGTTAGGATGTGAAATAGAATGCATTTTCTGCGAGGTAGACGGAAATTTTCCTAACCATTTTCCTGATCCTGTTGTTCCTGAAAATTTAAAGTGGCTTAAAGAGAGAGTTTTAAAAGAGGGATATGATGTAGGTTTTGGATACGATGGAGATGGAGATAGAATAGGAGTAATTGATGAAAGAGGAAACATTATTTGGGGAGATCAACTTTTAATAATTTTTGCTAAGGATTTGTTAAAAAAATATCCAGGAGCAAAAATAATTGGTGAGGTTAAATGCTCAAGAACTTTGTATGAAACTATAGCTAAATTAGGTGGAATTCCCATTATGTGGAAAACGGGTCATTCTCTTATTAAAAATAAAATGAAAGAAGAAAAAGCACTCCTTGCGGGAGAAATGAGTGGACATATATTTTTTGCAGATAAATGGTTTGGTTTTGATGACGGAGTATATGCAAGCCTCAGACTTGTTGAAATTATATCTCAAAATAATATACCCCTTTCGGAATATTTAAAAGATATTCCTAAAATGTATTCCACTCCGGAAATAAGAAAAGAATGTCCAGACGAAATAAAGTTTAAGGTAGTAAAAAGATTAATAGAAAAATTTAAGAAAAAGGGCTTAAATGTGGTAGATATCGATGGAGCAAGAATTGAATTTAAAGAGGGGTGGGCTTTGGTTAGAGCTTCAAATACCCAACCAGTTCTTGTTCTAAGGTTTGAAGCAGAAACAGAAGATTTTTTAAAATTATTGCAAGATAGAGTTTATAAGGCTTTAGAGGAGGTTTTCAAAGAGACATAGGATATGTTTTCTTTTAAAGAAATTCTTAAAGAATTACCCCTTCCACCTGAAGTTAAAAAAAGTATAATTGCCTTGGAAATAGCTCAAAAAAACTGGGAAAAGGTTATTTCTTTAGAATTTTCAAAAAAAACAAAACCTCTTTCTTTTAATAGTGGAACCCTAATTGTTGAGGTCCCAAATCATTATTATCTTCAAATCCTTTCCTCCCAAACATTAGAAATTCTTGAGAAACTTGAAAGTTTTGTCCCTTCTGATTTAAAACCCCTTTTTAAAAATTTAAAATTCCTTATCAATACATCTTTAGAAAATGAAACTTAAAGCTTAAAAATGGACCCTTTAAAAATTATTGAAAAATATTATTCTAAAAACCCGAAACTTTTAGAGGTTTTGGTCAAACATTCTTCTGCTGTAGCTAGAAAGGCATTAGAAATTGTAAAGAAATTCCCCCAGGTGGACAAAGATTTTATCTATGAAGCTTCCATGCTTCATGATATAGGTATAATTTTTACTTACATTCCCAAACTTAATCCAGAAGGAAAATATCCTTATATTGCTCATGGATATTTAGGAAGAGCTCTTCTTGAAAAAGAAGGTCTTCCTAAACATGCCTTGGTATGTGAAAGACATATAGGAGTTGGAATTACTAAGGAAGAAATCATAAAGAAAAAACTACCTTTACCTGAAAGAGATATGATACCTTTAACCTTAGAAGAAAAAATTATTGCCTTTGCAGATAAGTTTTTTTCAAAGCACCCTGATGGAAATGTAAGAAAAAAATCTGTAGATGAAATTATTGAAAATCTTAGAGTTCACGGTGAAGAAAAGGTAAAAATTTTTAAAGAGTGGCTTAAATTATTTGAGGAGGAAAGAAAAGATGTCTAAGTTATCTATTATTGGAGCAGGAGCTGTAGGAACAAGCTGTGCCAATTGGGCTATGATAAAGAATTTAGCAGAGGAAATAGTATTAGTTGATATTATACCTGATCTTGCCAAAGGTAAAGCCCTTGATTTAGTTCAGAGCAGTCCTCTTTTTGGTTATTCTGGTAAAATTTGGGGAACAGAAGATTTTTCAGCTATTAAAGATTCAGATGTGGTAATTATTACTGCTGGGAAACCCAGACAGCCTGGTATGTCAAGAGAGGATCTTTTACATATAAATAAAGAAATTGTTAAATCCTGTGCAGAAAAAATAAAAGAATTTGCTAAAAATAGCATTGTTATAGTGGTATCCAATCCACTTGATGCCATGGTTTATGTAGCTTATAAAATCACAGAATTCCCCAAAAATAGAGTCATAGGTATGGCGGGAGTTCTTGATTCTGCAAGATATCGCTATTTTATAGCTGAGGCTTTAGGAGTATCTCCAAAAGATGTTCAGGCTTTAGTAATGGGAATTCACGGAGATTTAATGCTTCCTTTAGTTAGATTTGCTAACGTCTCAGGAATTCCTATTACAAAACTTTTGCCTAAGGAAAAGATAGAAGAAATAGTTAAAAGAACTAAATTGGGAGGAGGAGAAATAGTATCCTATTTGAAAACAGGGAGCGCTTTTATTACTCCGGGTCTTTCTGTGGCAGAAATGGCAGAAAGTATTATTAAAGATGAAAAAAGGGTCTTAACCTGTTCAGTTTATTTAGAAGGGGAATATGGAATTAATGGAGTATTTTTAGGTGTTCCGGTGATACTTGGGAAAAATGGAATAGAAAAAATTATAGAAATAGAACTTTTACCAGAGGAAAAAGAGGCATTAAAAAGATGTGAGAATGCCTGCAGAGAACTTATTAATCTTTTAAACTTTTAAATATGTAACTTTATGCCCAAAATCCAAATCCTTCCTGAAGAAATTAGATCTAAAATCGCAGCAGGAGAGATTGTAGAAAGACCTGCCTCAGTAGTTAAAGAATTAATAGAAAATGCCTTTGATGCTAAAGCAAGTTTTATAAAAATAAGTTTAAAAGATGGTGGAATTAAAGAAATATCCGTATATGATGACGGAGAAGGTATAGAACCTGAAGATTTAAAAATCTGTTATAAACATTTTGCTACAAGTAAAATAAAAACCCTTTCTGATATATTTAAAATCGTTACCTTTGGTTTTAGAGGTGAGGCTCTGGCAAGTATCTCCCAAGTTTCTAAAATGACCATTACAAGCAAACACATCCATTATGACTCTGCTTATGAAATCAGAATAGAGTTCGGCAAAGAAGTTTATTTTAAACCTGCTAACTTAAATAAGGGAACCTTAGTAAAAGTTGAGAATCTCTTTTCAAATCTTCCAGCAAGAAAAGCCTTTTTAAAAACTCCAAGAACAGAAACCTTTAAAATAATGGAGATTATAAAAGGGTTGAGTCTCTGTTTCCCAGAAATTAGATATGAAGTTAAAAGTTTAGAAGAAAATAAAGAAAATACTCTTTTTTTCTGGGAAGGAGGAAATGAAAGAGAACTTTTGAGTTATACAATTGGATTACAGATAAACTATTTTAAGGATGTTTTTTTAGATTCCCCTCCTTATTCAATTTTTTTACTTCTTACAGATACTTCTAAAACCTTTTCCCATACCAAATATCTTTATTTTTTCGTAAATAAAAGATGGATAAAAGATGAAAAATTAACTAAAATGATTTTAAATCTCTTAAAACCATACTATGGCAATCTTGGTTTTCCCGCTGGACTGATTTCTATAAAAGCACCCTATCATCTTGTTGATGTAAATGTACATCCTGCTAAGTGGGAGGTAAGATTTAAAGACGAAAAGGCACTTTTCTTTTCCTTAAATAAAGCTTTAGAAGAACTTTTTGATAAAAAAATTTTCTACTATGAATATAAAAAGGGAAAATTAAAAATCTTTAATCAAATAAAAGAGGATCTTCCTTTAGATTATACCAAAGAACCCTCATCTTTTTATTTAGAAAATTATTTAGAAAAAAAGCCCCTTTTCATTTCTACAAATTTTAAAAAACCCTCCTATAGATATTTAGGAACCTTTTTAGAGAATTACATTTTGGTAGAAAAAAATGAGGAACTTTATATAATTGATCAGCATGCACTTTCAGAGAGAGTAATTTTTGAAGATTTAAAAAAGAATTTTTCAAAAAGCCTTTCTCAGAATTTATTAATTCCTGTATTGCTAAGGATTACCGATTCAGCTCTTTCTGAATTTGAGGAAAAGAAAAAACTTTTAAATTCTATAGGGTTTGAACTTAAACTTTTAAAAAATAATGAAATTATTCTCAAAAAGATTCCCTCTATCTTTAAGGTAGAAGATATAAAAGATATCTTGGAGAAAATTTTGGAAGAACCCTTTTCCGATGTAGAAAAATTAGAGCTTGAGGTTTTAAAGAGATATGCCTGTTTGCTTGCAAGAAAAAAAGGAGATCTTCTTTCTGAAAGAGAAATAAATTTTTTGATAGAAAAATTATTCTCTGAAAATCTTCAAACCTGCCCTCATGGAAGACCCTTATACATGAAAATTTCTTTAAAAGAAATAGAAACAAAACTTAGAAGAAAATAAGGATTTAAAGTGAAAAAGGTAATTGCAATTGTAGGACCTACAGGAGTTGGAAAATCAGAGGTTGCTGTTTTTTTAGGAGAAAGACTAAAAGGTGAAATTATAAATTTTGACTCCCTACAATTTTATAAAGAACTAAATATAGGGACAGCAAAACCAGAGGAAGAAGAGAGAAAAAGAGTCCCTCATCATTTATATGATTTGCTTGAACTTGATGAAGAATTTAATGCAGCTAAATTTGTAGAATTAGCTGATAATTTAATTAAGGAAATTTGGGAAAGAGGTAAAATCCCTATTCTTGTTGGTGGAACAGGTCTTTATTTAAGAGCTTTAGAATATGGACTTTTTCCTATAGAGATACCTAAAGAATTAAGAGAAAAAATAAGAAAATCTGCAGAAAGAGATTTAACAGGACTTTATGAAGAACTTAAAAAACTCGATCCAGAATATGCCCAAAAAATCTCTCCCAGAGATAAAGTAAGAATTACAAGGGCTTTAGAGGTAATATATACTTCAGGTAAACCTTTTTCGGAGTTTCATAAAAAAAATCCTTTTTCTGGAAAAAAAAGATACGATATTATAAAAATAGGATTAAATCTGCCAAGAAATGAACTTTACCAAAAAATTAATTTTCGTGTACTAAAAATGATTGAAAAAGGTTGGATTGAAGAAGTCAAAAAACTCTTAGAAAAGGGATATTCTCCAGATTTAAAACCTTTTAAAGCTATAGGGTATAAATATATTATTGAATATTTGCAAGGGAAAATACCTTTAAAAAGAGCTATAGAACTTATCCAGAGAGATACAAGGCGATATGCCAAAAGACAACTTACTTGGTTTAAAAAAGAACCCGATATATATTGGTTTAGCCCTGAAGAAAAGGAAAATATTTTAGATTTTTTAAAAAATAAATTAGCAATAAATTGAGGATTCTTTATGGAAAGTATGACTGGCTTTGGAAAAGGAATATTCCAATTAGAAAATTATACTATAACTGTTTATGCCAAAAGTCTAAATTCAAAATATTTAGATATTTCTCTTAAACTTCCAAAAAGATATACCTTTTTAGAAGAGAGAATCAGGAAATTTATTTCTCAGGAATTTAAAAGAGGAAAAATTGAAATACAAATTAAATATACAGGAGGAGAATTTAGTCAAAAGAAAATCTTAGTAGATAAAGATCTGGCAAGAGAATTAAAAACAGCTCTTACTCGGTTAAAATTTGAGCTTGGTTTTGAAGAACCTTTGACTTTTTCTGATTTTTTAAAATTTAGAGATTATCTTATCTTAGAGGAAAAAGAAGAGGAACTTGATAAACTTTGGGAAGAAATATGTCCTCCCTTAAGTAAAGCTTTGGAAGAACTTAAAGAATCCCGCTTAAAGGAAGGTGAAATTTTAAAAAATCTTCTAAAAATCTATTTGAAAGAATTAAAAGATAGAGTATCTAAAATTGAAAATTTAAAAGAAAAAATTATAAAAGATGCCAAGAATAAAACAAAAGAAAGATTAGATAAGATTTTTAAAGAATTAAATCTTCGGGAAATAGACGAAAATAGATTTTATCAGGAATTGGTTTATCTTTTAGATAAAATAGATTTTACCGAGGAACTTGATAGACTAAAAACCCACATTTCTCATTTTGAACTTACTATGGAAGAAAGGGATTGCGGTAAAAAGCTTGACTTTCTCTGCCAAGAAATGTTTAGAGAAATAAACACTCTTTCTAATAAAGCACAATCTTCAGAAATTTCTCTAATAGCGGTTGAAATAAAAGATCTTATAGAAAAATTAAGAGAACAAATACAAAATATTGCTTAAGTCTTATGAAAGGAATAATGAAAAAACTAAAACTTTATTCAGAGCTATTAAAACTTGAACATACTATTTTTGCTTTACCTTTTGGTTTGGCAAGTTTACTGATACTTTATAAAATTTTCCCTTCCTGGGAAAAAATTTTATATATTCTTCTTGCACTTATTTTTGCAAGAACACTGGGAATGGCTTTCAATCGCTTAATTGACAAACCCTTTGACAAAAAAAATCCAAGAACTTCCATCTGGCCCCATGCTTGTGGTTTAATAAAAGACTGGGAAATAAAACTTATTATTCTCTTAAGCTTACTTCTTTTTGTCTTCTTCTGCTATAAAATAAATTTCTTAGCCCTCCTTTTAAGTCCTATAGTTATATTTTTTCTTTTTATTTACCCTTTTGCTAAGAGATTTACCTATTTTCCCCATTTCTTTTTAGGAATAGTTTATTTTTTAATACCTATAGCTATAGATGTAGCTTTAAATGAAATTATCTCTTCGATGGCTATTTTTCTTGGCATAGCCATGGCTTGCTGGGTATCAGGTTTTGACATTCTTTATAGTCTACAAGATCTTGAATTTGATAAAAAGATTGGACTTAAATCAATTCCTGTAAAATTCGGAATAAAAAATGCATTAAGGATAGCCAAACTTTTACATTTAATAACCTTCTTTTCTCTACTTTTAACTGGGTATTTATACCCCAAAACAACCTGGATATATTTTATAGGACTTATTTTGATTGCCATGTTTTTAGCTTATGAACATAGTCTTATTAAAGAAAATGACCTTTCAAAAATCAATAAAGCCTTTTTTACAACAAACGGCTTTGTAAGTATTTTTTTCTTTTTAGTAATTTTAGTAAACAATCTTTACTATTATTTTTTGAAATGATTTATGAAAATTTTTGCCTTTATAAATCAAAAGGGAGGAGTAGGTAAAACTACTGTTGCTGTAAATCTTGCAAGGGCTTTAACCTTAAAAAATTATAAAGTTCTTTTAATAGATTTTGATCCTCAAGCTAACGCAGGAAGTGGTCTCGGAATAAGGGTAAGTAAAAATGAAAGTATTTATCAGGCTTTAATAGAAGGAAATTGTGAGAGATTTCTTAAAAACCCTTATACCAATCTTTATGTTCTGCCCTCATCTATTGATCTTGTGGGTTTAGAAGTTGAGCTGGTAGATTTCCCTGAAAGAGAATATCTTCTTAAAAATTTGATTGAAAAAAGTTTTTTTAATGGATATCCTTTGCAAGAATTTTTTGATTTTATATTTATAGATTCCCCACCTTCTTTAAGTTTAATAACTGTAAATATACTTACAGCCTCCCACGGAATTATTATTCCTTTACAGTGCGAGTATTATGCCCTTGAAGGACTATCTCTTCTTGTAAAAACTATAAGAGGAATTAAAAAAAGTTTTAATCCTGATTTGGTTCTCTTTGGTCTTGTTTTAACCATGTATGATAGCAGAAATAGACTCTCCCATGAAGTAGCAGAGGAAGTTAGAAATCATTTTAAATGGATTGTTTTTAATACTCTTATTCCAAGAAGTGTAAGAGTTAGTGAAGCTCCAAGTTTTGGAATGTCTGTGATTGACTATGAAAAAACTAACAAGGCAAGCCTTGCCTTTTTAGAATTGGCAGAAGAATTTTTAAATAGAGTTAAAAATTATACTACTATAATTAAACCTGCGTCATCAATAAATTAAAATCAAGAGGTCTTTGAGAAAGTTCCTTATCTAGATAAAATAAACCCTGGGGATCATTTTTTATAAGTCTTAGTTTTGATAAAATCTCTTTAAAAGATGCTTCTTCCTCAACCTGTTCTTCGACAAACCACTGCAAAAAGTTTTCTGTAGCGTAATCCTCAAGTTTTTTGGCAAGACTCATAAGATTATTTATCCTTCCTGTAACTTCCTGCTCGTGTTTATAGGCAAATTCAAAAACCTCTTCAGGGTTTTTCCATTCTTTTGGTGGTGCAGGAATTTCTTGTAAAACTACCTTCCCATCTCTTTCAAAAATGAACTTGTAAAATTTCATAGCGTGCATAATTTCTTCTGCAGATTGAGCCTTCATCCATTGAGAAAATCCCTGCAATCCAAGATTTTCAAAGTAAGCTGCCATGGAAAGATAAAGATAACCAGAGTAAATTTCCCATTTTAGCTGTTCATTTAAAGCTCTTTCCATTTCATCTTTAAGCATATTCCCCTCCTATATCAGTTATTTTTTCTCCAAAGTCGTTATAAAGATGATGTAGCACGAGAATAAAAAAGTTCAATTTGTTTATAAGTAAAATCTTTTTTAAATTTAACTAAAGGTTTTCCGCGAAGGGTAATAAAATATTTTGCTCTTTTTAAAGAAATCCCAAGATTTTTTAAAGTTTTTTCAGAAAGAACTCCATATTTACGAGCTTGGAGAATTTTTTTAGCAGAGATTGGACCTATTCCTGGAACTCTTATCAATTCCCAGTAATCCGCTTTAGTAATTTCAACTGGAAAGAAATGAAGATTTCTTATAGCCCAAGAAAGTTTAGGATCAACTTTTAAATCTAAGTTTTCTTCTTCCTGAAACAATTCATCAAGTTGAAACCCATAAAAACGAAGAAGCCAGTCTGCTTGATATAATCTATGTTCTCTTAAAAGTGGAGGTTTTTTAATAGCAGGTAGATCAGGATCTTTATTAACAGGAATATAAGCAGAATAATAGACCCTTCTTACCATTTTTTGAGTATAAAGTCTCTGAGCCAAAGTTAAGATAACTTTGTCAGAATCGGGGGTTGCTCCAATTATAAGCTGAGTTGAGGCAGGAGCTTTTACTTCTTTATTTTCATAAAGTTCCCTAATTAATTTTAAAGGATTCAAAAGTAAAGGGATGCTTTTTTCAGGAGCAAGTTTTTTAAGACTTTCTTCAGTGGGTAGCTCAAGATTTGAACTTACACGATCAGCAAGTTTTAAAGCAGAAGCTATCAACTCAGGAGAAGCACCTGGAATTAGCTTTAAATGAATATATCCTTTAAAATCATATTTTTTTCTTAAAATATGTACAGCTCTAAGCATAAGTTCCATAGTATCATCTGGTGTTTTATATATTCCTGAACTCAAAAAGAGTCCTTCTATATAATTTCTGCGATACAATTCTACTGTGAGGTAAGCAATTTCTTCAGGAGTAAAAATTGCTCGAGGAACATCATTAATGCGACGATTTATACAGTATTTACAATTGTTTATACAGTAATTGGTCATTAAAATTTTTAAAAGAGGGACACATCTTCCATCAGAACGCCAAGTATAATAAATTCCATTTAAATAACCACTTCCAACACCATAGACTGGAGTTTCTCTTTTGCTTCCAGAACTGCTACATGAATTATCGTATTTTGCAGAAGCAGAAAGTATGTTTAGTTTAGATAAAAGATCTTTTTTCTTTTGTAAAATCTGAAAAGATGTACCCATTAAAAAAATTATGAGGCAAAATTTGGGATTGGAAGTG
>PNIK01000018.1 GCA_002877985.1 Thermodesulfobacterium geofontis
TCCTTAAAGTAAAACAGGTTTATTTTCTTGAAAGAGCACCTAAACTTATGCAGGGAGGAGGAAGAGGGGTATTTGTATAAGTGTTATGTGGATTCAAATTTAAATTCGTATTGACAAAAATTCTGACTAAGATTAACTTAAAAAAGGTTTATGGAAAAAAATAAAAAATTTCCTTCTAAAGAACTTTTAGAAAAGACCTTTCTTGCAGATTTGCATATTCATTCTAAGTATAGCAGAGCCTGTAGTAAATTTATGGAAATTCCTTTTTTAGCTGAAACTGGTAAAATAAAAGGCCTTCAGGTAATAGGAACAGGTGACTTTACTCATCCAATGTGGCTAAAAGAATTAAAAGAATATTTAGAATATGATATATATTCTGGACTCTATGTTTATAATAAACTTCCTGAAGGACCCAAATTTATCTTAACTTCTGAAATTTCTCTTATCTTTTCCAAAAATAATAAATCTAATAGGAGAGTCCATCTTATTATAATTGCACCAGATTTTAAAACAGTAGAAGAAATAAATCTTTATCTTTCAAAGCTTGGCAATCTTTTAATAGATGGGAGGCCAACTTTTGGAATTGATTGTGAGAAGTTAACCCTTGATTTGTTAAAAATTTCTGAAAAGATCCTTATTATTCCTGCTCATGCTTGGACTCCCTGGTATTCGGTTTTTGGTGCCTTTTCAGGTTTTGATTCCTTAGAGGAAGCCTTCGGTGAAGCTACTCCTTATATCTATGCTATAGAAACTGGGCTTTCCTCTGATCCAGAAATGAATTGGAGAATTTCAAAATTAGATAATATAACCTTAATATCCTGTTCAGATGCCCATTCTCTTTCTAAATTAGGAAGAGAAGCAACTGCCTTTTTTTACCCTTTAACTTATGAAAATATTTATAATTCAATTAAAACAGGAAACATTGCTTTTACTATAGAATTTTATCCTGAAGAAGGAAAATATCATTATGATGGACACAGAAATTGTAAGGTATGTCTTTCCCCAAAAGAAACCAAAGCTCTAGGATACAAATGTCCCAAATGCGGGAATCCATTAACTGTAGGAGTTCTTCACAGAGTAGAACTCTTAGCTGATAGAGATGAAGGATATATTCCTTCTAATAAGCCTTTATCTGTTCATCTGGTTCCTTTTATAGAAATAATAACCGAAGTTTTTAACCTTAATAAACAAAGTAAGTCCGCAGAGAAGTTATATGAGCAATATCTATCTTTCGCAGGGACCGAATTTGAAATTCTTTTAAAATTGGATTTAAAAGATTTAGAAAAGGTTTTCCCTTCAAAATTAATTGAGGCAATTAAAAGAGTAAGAGAAGGAAAAATTTTTGCTAAACCAGGTTATGATGGAGAATATGGAATTATAAGAATATTTGAATCTCCTGAGGAAGAAGGTCTTATAGGTCTAAAACAGCAAAGTCTTTTTACTTTGCAATAATTGCAACAACTTTGAAATTTCTGCTTAAATATAAAATTTTAAATTTCAAATATTTTTATTTTTTCTAAAATTTTCAATTTTAATTTTAGGCATCCTTTTTGATTTATTTAGAATAAAACCAGTAAGGAGGTGAGAAAAATGAAGAGCTTAAAAATTCTAACTTACTTATTAATTTTAATACCCTTTTTAATGTTTTTTAATTTAAAATCCTCTTATGGAAAGGATGTAGATATGGGTTTTTCTATAGATAACGGAAAAATCTCACATTTTTATCTTTCTATAGGAGACTACTATAGAGTCCCTGTAGAAAAAATAATTATTATTAAAAAAAGATATCCTTTTATTATAGAAGAGGAAATCCCCATAATCTTTTTTATTTCTGAATACAGAGGGATTGACCCTGATGTTATTATAAGTTTAAGAAGTAGGGGTTACTCCTGGTACAATATAATGATTCATTTTGGATTGTATCCAGAAAGAATATTTGAGAGATATATAATTTATGGTCCTCCATATGGTAAAGCTTGGGGATATTATAAACCTTACAAAAAGAAAAAAGTTATTGTTTTTAGAGACAGAGACATTATTGAACTTGCCAATATCAAATTTTTAACCGAATATTATCATGAAAAACCAGAAGTTATTATAGAATATAAGAAAAAATACCCAAAATATATAGAAATTAATGAGATCTTCTTTGAAAAATATAAGAAAAACACAAAAGAAAATAAAAAGCCCTCCTTTTAAAAGGAGGGCTTTTTATTAACAGACTATTTTTTCTCGGCAGGTTTTTCAGCAGGTTTTTCAGCAGGTTTTTCAGGAGCTTTTTCAGGAGCAGTTACATTTTCAGAAGGCTGTGGAGCAGGTGCAGGTGTCTCTACTTTAGGTGCTCCCTCTTTGGGTGCTTCTTCTTTCTTTTTACAACCAGCAGTTAATCCTACCATACCTACTAAAGCTAAACTCAACATGAAAGACACTAACTTCTTCATGGCTTACCCCCTCCTTTTAAAAGTTTTAATTTGAATATATTATTAACATTTTAAATTTTTTTGTCAAGGGAAATTTTAAAAGAATTTTAAACTTGAATTACCCAGTTTTATACGAATTCTCTTTGAATTAACAAAGATTTATACAATCCGGATTTTAAATATTTATATATTTTTTCTGGTCCTGTAATATTAAGATTTCTTAACAAATTCTCAGAAACTTTGTAATTAAATACATCCACTCCTCCACCTATTCCGAGCGTATTTGTCAAAATATTTGAGAGTGCAACAATGCTTGCTATATCACTCTGAAGCATTAAATCACTGTCATGATGAGCTCTTACTGCAAAAGAAATATACTTAGGAAATTCCCATTTTTCAAGTAAATGCGCTCCTACAAGTCCGTGGTCAACCCCCAATACTAACCACTCAACTTGAATAAAGTCCCAATCCATTCTTTCCTTTGCAATTTTTTGAAATTCCTTAATTTCTAATTTAGTATATAAATCTAATACTATTTTACCTATATCATGAAGAATTGAGGCTATATATACTGTTTCTATTTTTTGAGGTGGAAAACCCACATCAAAAGCTATTTCTTCAGCTATAATTCCACAAGTAAGTGAGTGAATCCATATATCCTCCACACTTAATCCATAACCTATTAGATCTTTACTAAAGTATTTTTTAGCAACTGAAGCAACTACGATAAACTTAATCTGATTAAGTCCAAGAAACATAAAAGCCTTAAATAGAGAGTCTATTTTTTGAGGAAGACCAAATGCGGGAGAATTCACAATTTTTAAAAAATTGGCAGTAATACCTGGATCACTTTTTATTACTCTTTCAAGTTCCCTAAAGTCAACATCTTCTTTTTTAAGTAATTCGAGTGCCTGAAAAGCAACCTTAGGAAAGGTAGGAATAGTATCAACTTTGTCAAAAATCCTTTCTAAAATTTGCCTTTTCATAATATCTCTTCCTCTCCATTCAAATTTATTTTTAAAATTTTTTCCTTCAAATTAACCTCTAAAAAACTCTGACAACTAAAACCAACTCTTACTATAATATTATTAGGATTAATAGGGTGTTTAATTAAAAAACTCTGCACCAATTTAAAATTCACTTCCCCTATATTAAGAATTTCAGGAATTTCTTTGTATTTACTCCCGCCGGCAATAGCTATTTTAGCAGAAGAAAAATCAAAGCCTCTATTTGCCAATTCTTCCAAAAATAGAGGAAGTAAACTCTGTCCAGATAAAATCATTTCTCCCTCTTCAATCTCTAAATCGTGTTCTTTATAGGGTAAAACAAAATGACATAAACCTGCTATCTCATTTTCTTTATCCATCAAGCCTAATCCTATCCCACTTCCTAAAAATTCGGTTTTCAATATTATTCCTCTTTTTTCAACTATTTGATAATGCCCTTTGGGTATTTTTATTATCATCATTACACCTCTTTAATCCAAAATTCTAAGTTTTTTAGTAGGAGCTGTCACTACATCAAGTTTATCTATTTCTTGTAAAGCTCTGATTACATTTTTTTCCTTAGTTTCATGAGTTAGCATAACCACAGGAACAGAGCCTTTTCTTTTTTGTCTCCCTATTTGAACCACTGAGGCTATACTTATATTGTTTTTACCTAAAATCCCAGAGATTTTGGATAAAACACCTGGTTTATCTATGGCTGAAAATCTAAAATAATATTTAAATTCTACCTCTTCTATTGTTCTTATATTAAAAAATTTGTTATTTTTTGTCAATGGATATTTAATAAAAGGTTTTTTTCCAAAATAGGAAAACTCTATAGCATCTATTATATCACTTACTACTGCACTTGCAGTAGGTTCTTTTCCCGCTCCTAATCCATAAAGTAAAATATCTCCTACAAAGTCTCCTGTAATATAAAGAGCATTATAATTCAAACGAACTGAAGTCAATACATGATTTTCTGGAATAAGGGTAGGATGAACTCTTATTTCAATTTTTCCTTTTCTTTTTAAGGCAAAGGCTAAAAGTTTAACTATATATCCAAAATTTTTAGCAAATTTTAAATCTATCAAGTCTATTTCTTCTATTCCTTCTGTATAAACTTTTGAAACAGGTATATAAAATCCAAAAGCAAGAGAGGCTAAAATTGAAATTTTGTGAGCAGAATCAATACCTTTTATATCAAGACTTGGATCTGCTTCAGCGTACCCTTTAGCCTGAGCTACTTTTAATGCATCTTTAAAATTTAAATTATTTTCAAGCATCCTGGTTAAAATATAATTGGTGGTTCCATTTATAATTCCTATTATGGATTTTATATTATTTCCGATTAAAGCTTCTTTAAGGGTTTTTATTATAGGTATTCCTCCACCTACTGAAGCTTCAAAGCCAAGAAATCTTTTTCTTTTTTTTGCCTCCTCCCAAATTTCATCACCATACTGAGCTAAAATTGCTTTATTTGCAGTAACAACTTCTTTTCCCTTTTGTAATGCTTTCAAAATATAACTTTTAGCTGGCTCTATACCTCCCATTAATTCACAAATAATAGAAATTTCTGAATCCTCTAAAATTTCTTCTATATCAGTTGTTAAAAGATTTTTATTCACTTCTATATCTCTCTTTTTTTCTATATCCCTGACTAAGATTTTTTTTATAACAGGTTTTACCCCTGTTTTTTCTTTTATTAAATCGGAATTTTTTGTCAATAATTCATAGACTCCTGTTCCTACTGTTCCAAGTCCGAGCAGAGCTATTTTTATTTCTTTCATAATTTCTCCACTTTCAGATTAAAGAAAAACTACAAATGGGGCAAGAAGATTCTCTTTCTTCAGCACCACCTATATAAATAACTTGTTCTCCCTTTGAACCGTATCTAAAAACTGTAACTCCTTTCAATCCCAACTTGTAGGCTTTCAAATATATTTTTTTAACATCTTCCACCGTTGCTTCCTTAGGCAAATTAATGGTTTTTGAAACTGCATTGTGCGTATATTTCTGAAAAGCTTCTTGAATAGCCAAATGCTGATCAGGTGAAATTTCATAAGTTGTTACAAAAAGTTTTTTTATTTTCTCTGGCAACTTTATATCCCTTAAAATACCCTTTTCTCTAACTTCTTCTAAAATCTTTTCTATTTCATTTTCGGAAAAATTTTCCTTCTCTAAAATTTCTACAAAGAGTGGATGAAATTCCTTTATAAAGATGTTTTCAAGAGTTTTTCTTTCATAATAAATTCCAAAAAGTGGTTCTATACCTGAAGAGACTCCAGCAATAAGAGAGATACTTCCTGTGGGAGCAATGGTTGTAGTAGTTGCATTTCTCATAAAAAGCGTTTCTGGATTATCCCAAATACTTCCTGCATAGGCAGGAAAATTGCCTCTTTCCTTAGCAAGCTCACCAGAAGCTTTTACAGATTCTTCACTTATAAACTTCATAACCCTTTTTGCAAGCTCAACAGCTTTTGGATCAGCATAAGAAACGTTCAGTTTTATAAGAAAATCAGCAAAACCCATTACCCCAAGACCTATTTTTCTTGTAAGTCTGGTAATCTTATCTATTTGAGGAACCGGAAATCTATTAATTTCTATTACATCATCAAGGAATCTCACAGCTAAATGGACTGTTTTTTTGAGCGCCTCCCAATTAATTTCTCCATCTTGAACAAAATTAGCCAAATTAATGGAACCCAAATTGCAAGATTCAAATGGAAGGAGCGGCTGTTCACCACAGGGATTTGTAGCTTCAATCTCTCCTAAATGTGGAGTGGGATTATATTTATTTATGGTATCTATAAAAATAACACCTGGATCCCCAGTTTCCCAGGCTGATTCAGCTATTAAAGAAAAAATTTCTTCAGGGGCTATATATTTTACTATTTTTTTGTTTCTCGGATTAATTAGAGGAAATTTTTCTTTCTTTTCTAAAGCTTTCATAAATTCATCAGTTATGGCTACAGATAAATTAAAATTGGAAAGAATTTTTTCATTTCTTTTAGCTAAAATAAATTCTTCTATATCTGGATGATCAATTCTTAGAATTCCCATATTGGCACCACGTCTTTTCCCACCCTGTTTAATAGCTTCAGTTGCACTATCAAAAACTTTAATAAAAGATAAAGGTCCGCTTGCCACTCCCTGAGTAGAAGCAACTATATCACCCTTAGGTCTTATTTTTGAAAAAGAAAAACCAGTTCCACCTCCAGATTTATGAATTAGAGCAGTGTATTTTAAGGTTTCAAAAATTGAATCTAAGGAGTCTTCTATAGGTAAAACAAAACAAGCAGATAATTGACCTAAAGGACATCCTGCATTCATTAAGGTGGGAGAATTGGGTAAAAAATCAAGATTAACCATCATTTCATAAAATTTCTCTGCATATTTTTCACTAATATAAGAATCTCTAGAAAAATTTGCCTCAGCACTTGCTACAGCTTTAGCCACTCTTTCAAAAAGTTCTTCAGGGGTTTCAATTACTTCATTTTTTTCATTTTTTAAAAGATATCTCTGTCTGAGTATAATAAGAGCTGATTCTCTTAAGTTTACTTTTTTTCTTTTCATTTTTAACTTGTTAGATCTATAAGTATAAGGGTCTGATATTTTGGATCTGGAGGTTCCTCAAGATCTATATATTTAAATTCATCTTCAAGTTTTTTAATTACAAAATTTAAAAATGAAGTAAGAAGCTCCTTTTCTAAATACCACTCGCTTTTTGCAAATTTTTCAAAATTTTCAAATAAAACCTTCTTTAACTCCTCTTTTACACTACATATACCATCTTTTTCTTCCATTAATTCATTTATCACTACTTTCCATGCACTTTTAGGAAGAGCCTTAAAAATGAATTCTTTTTTGTAGATCCATTGAAAAAATGCAGTAAGAATTAAAGAACTCCATGTAAGAAAATTAACATCAAAATTCCTTCCTGGTTTATTTACTTCATTTATCCAAGAAAGAGAAGAACCAAACATTTTTTCTATAAGAGGTGCCATATAACCTATTTCTTCAATATATCTTCTTACTATTTTTATTTCGCCTATTCTTCTAAATATAGTATATTCTTTATCTGTACCTATCTTATCAGGCTGAAACAGCGCTATTTCATTAATTTTCTTTGCCAAAACACCTTTTAAAAATCCTTGATATGGATGATCAAGATAATTAAGGATGGAAGAGTCAAAATCTTTGCTTTTAGTAAGGTTGAGTGCAAATTTTCTTAATTCCCTTAGGAGAGTTTGAGAAACCCTGAAAATGTCTTCTAAAAAATGTTCTTCTAAAACCTTTTTTGCTATCTCTACATTTTCCATAGAGACATATTCAAGTCCTATATTTAGAGCTCCCCATACTTTCTCTAAACTTTTTTTAATTTGTTCTATTTCATCAATAACCACATTATCAACCATTATTACTTTATTTGCTATCCAGGCAAGTTCTCTTTTTATTCTTTCAATTTGATTTAAATCCTCTAAAAGCCCCAATACTTTAAAAATAAATAGTTCCTCTGAACCAGTATAAACCATAATATTAATGGAAGGCTGACTTTCTTCACTTATAGGTAGATACTTAAGCTCTATTTTTCTTAAACTTTTAGGATGAATATAGGAATAAATATCTAAGGCTTCAAAATATTCAGGTATCCCCTCATCCGCAAGTCTTCCATTTCTCCATCTATAGGCCCTTTCTTCAACTTCTGCAGGAATCTCCCAAATTACTGATTCCATAAGAGCAAAATATGTATCTGGCATCTCCTCTCTTATTATTTCAATCATCCTTCTAAAATAAAACTCAAGAGAAGGTATTTTAAATTCTATGAAATAAAAATCATCAAGTGTATAGGGAGGAAGAAAGTCCATTGCTTCTATTAATTCCATCTCATCAGGCTTTTTATAAACTTTTATAAATTTTTGAAATATAGCAATTAAAAAATCCCAATCTGCAATTCTTAACCATTCTAAAACCTTATCTTCTCCAGCATCAAAAAGAAGCACAATCCATGAAGCAACTCTTTCTGATTTTATCTTATCTTTATACCAAGCATCTATATCAAACATAAATTGAATTTGGCTACCCTTAGCGTAAGAAAGAAGTTCCACAGCTAAATCAAGAGATGAAGCCTTTAAAGTAAGAAATAATTCCTGAGGAGGAAGATTTTTAACTATACCCTCTGGATATGGAGAATAAAGAATTAATTTTGCTCTTTCTTCCCAAGGAACACTTAAAATTAAATCATATAACTCTTGAAATTTTAAATTAGCTAAAGTATTTTCTATTTCTCTTTCAGAAAGTTTAAGAAGATCTTCTAATTTAATACCTGGTAAAATTTCCTTCTTTACAAAAAGCTGATTCATAATGAACAATCTCCCCTTTCTTACCTTTCACCACTATAACATCAAATCTTATTTCCTCTATTTTACTTAATTTTTGAAAATTTTTAAGAAGAAAATATTCAGCGGATTTTAAAATTTTTTCTCTTTTTTTAAAATCTACCTTTTCCTCAGCAAGAAATTCTTCTTTACCAAACTCACTTTTAACCTCTACAAAAATTAAAGAATTTTTTTTCTTAGCAATAATATCAATTTCACCGAAGGCAGTTTTATAATTTCTTTCTAAAATTTTGTATCCTTTAGATTGAAGATATTCCGCTGCTGATTCTTCTGCTTTTGCACCTTTTTCTTTTGGAGTAAAAATCTGAAAAAATTCTTTAATTTTCATTTTTTAAAACATTTATAATAAATTCTATGAATAGGAGATGGGCCATATTTTTTAATCTTTTCTAAATGAAGTTTTGTTGCATATCCTTTATGTTGAGAAAAGCCATATTGAGGATAAAGGTTTTCAATCTCTTTCATATATCTATCTCTTGCAACTTTTGCAAGAATAGATGCTGCTGAAATGGAAAGACAAAATTTGTCTCCATCAACTATAGCTTTTTGTAATCCCTTATATTCAGGAATACCACAAGGACCATCTATTAAAACAAGTTGTGGTTTTATTTTTAAACTTTTTAAAGCTTTAAGCATAGCTTTAAAAGTTGCCCGAGAAATACCTATCCGGTTGATTTCTTCAACTTCTACACAAGAAATAGAGTAATCAAGAGCAATTTTGCATATATAGTCAAAAAGTTCTTCTCTTTTCTGAGGAGAAATAAGTTTTGAATCTTTTATTTTCTTTATTTCTAGATCTTCAATTTTAGGAGGTAATATTACTGCTGATGCAAAAACAGGACCAGCAATAGCACCACGACCTACCTCATCAACACCTGCAATCAAAGAATATCCTAATTTTCTAAATTTGAACTCTAAATTGGAAAATTCTGAGATATTAAATAATTTATCTTCCAAAATTTAAGATTATTCCATTATTTTTTCATCAAATCTTTCTTTTATACGTGCAGCTTTACCAGAACGTTCTCTAAGGTAATACAATCTTGCTCTTCTAACTCTTCCCCTCTTAACAATTTCTATCTTTTCAATACGAGGAGAGTGGTAAGGGAAGGTTCTCTCTACTCCTACCCCAAAGGAGACTTTTCTCACTGTAAAGGTAGCATTAATTCCTGAACCTCTTCTTCTAATAACCACACCTTCAAAAACCTGTACTCTTTCTTTTTCTTCCCCTTCTTTTAGTCTAAAATAAACCCTTATTGTATCTCCTGGATTAAATCTGGGAAGATCTTCTCTCATATATTTTTTTTCAACTTCTTTTATTATAGGAAGCATTTAAAAATACCTCCTTATTACAAGCTAAGCCAAATATAGCACAACTTGATAAAATTGCAAATTGCTTACTTTTAGATTATTCTTTCAAAGACAAAAAGGTAATTTAAAATTGGGGAGGCCGACG
>PNIK01000086.1 GCA_002877985.1 Thermodesulfobacterium geofontis
AAATTTTACAAAATTGTTCATTATGGAGTTTCTAAAGAAACTGAAATGATAGATTATGAAGAGGTAAGAAGACTTGCCCTGGAGCATAAACCAAAACTCATAATAGCTGGTGCAAGTGCCTATCCAAGGATCATAGATTTTGAAGCTTTTTATAAAATTGCTCAGGAAGTAGGAGCTTATTTAATGGTTGATATGGCACATATCGCAGGTCTTATAGCTGCAGGAATTCATCCCTCTCCTCTCCCTTATGCAGATTTCGTAACCTCTACCACCCACAAAACTTTAAGAGGACCAAGAGGTGGCTTTATTCTTTGTAAAGAAAAATATGCAAAGATAATTGATAAAACTGTATTCCCAGGAATTCAGGGCGGTCCTCATATGAATATAATTGCAGCCAAAGCAGTATGTTTTAAAGAAGCTCTAAAACCTGAATTTAAGTCTTATCAGCAACAGGTAGTAAAGAATGCTAAAGTAATTGCTGAAGTTTTTAATAAAGAAGGTTTTAGGATCATTTCAGGAGGAACAGATACACATCTAATTTTGGTAGATGTTTCTATAAAAGGTCTTACTGGAGCTGAAGCAGAAAAACTTTTAGAAGAAGCAGGAATTACAGTAAATAAAAATTCCATTCCCTTTGATACACGCCCACCAAGAATTACAAGCGGTATAAGAATAGGAACTCCTGCTATAACAACAAGAGGACTTAAAGAAACTGAAGTTGAAGAAGTGGCTTACTATATGTGCGAGGTTTTAAAAAATCCAGATAAAGAAAATTTAAGAAAAAATATAAGAGAAAAGGTAAGAGAAATCTGTAAAAAATTCCCTTTTTATAGAAAAATATAATTTTATAGAAAATAAAAATGGCTGAAAAGATTCACAGACCTGATTGGCATGAATATTTTATGCTTATTGCTAAAATTGTAGCTCTACGTTCCGGTTGTAATTCTCGTCCTACAGGGGCTGTAATTGTTAAAGACAAAAGAATTCTTGCCACAGGTTATAATGGTCCTATGCCGGGAGCTTGGCACTGTACAGATAAAGGCCCTGATTATTGTTTTAGAAGGGAAAAGGGTATTCCTGATAGAGATAAATATAATTTTTGCAGATCAACTCATGCAGAGGCAAATGCTATAGCTCAGGCAGCTAAATTTGGAATCTCTGTTGAAGGAGCAAGTATTTACTGTACGCTTGCTCCATGTTATGTATGCTTAAAATTACTTGCTTCAGCAGGAATTAAAGAAGTATATTATGAATATGATTACGAAAGTAGAGATTTTGAAAGGGATGAATTTTGGAAATCTGCTATAAAGGAGGCTAAAATAGAGGTTTTTAAACAAATTAAAGTCTCAGAAGAAACTCTAAAAGCTTTGGAAGAAATTTTACCTTATCCAACTTCCAAAAGAAGACTTCCTCCCACAGATTAACTTTTTCTTGATTTTTTCTTTTATAAATTTATTTTTTATAAAGAACCTAAACTAAGGGGTGTTGAGATATGCCCAAAGATTATTATGAAATTCTTGGTGTACCAAGAAATGCAACTCAAGAAGAAATAAAAAAGGCTTATCGTCGCCTTGCTATGAAATATCATCCTGATAGAAACCGCGGAAATAAAGAAGCTGAGGAAAAGTTTAAAGAAATAAATGAAGCTTATGCGGTTCTTTCTGATCCAGAGAAGAGAAGACTATATGATATGTATGGTTCTGCAGAGTTTGAAAGAAGATATACCACTGAAGATATTTTTAGAGGATTTGATTTTGAAAGCATTTTTAAAGATCTCGGAATAGATTTGGGAGGATTTTTTGAGAGAAATAGAAGGGGTGGTAAAACCTTTATTTTTGATCTGGGAAATCTATTTAGTAACCTTTTTGGTACCTATTTTGGAGAGGAGGAAATTTCTCCTTTTGGAGAAGTATATGAAACTATACAAATGGATCTTCCTCTCACTATAGAGGACATTTTAAAAAGAGGAGAAAAGGAGGTATTTTTACCAGGGACTTATGAAACTATAAAAATAAAGATACCAAAAGGTGTAAAGGATGGGCAAATCTTAAGAATTAAAAGAAAAGAAGGTAGAAAAACTAAAGAATATCTTTTTAGAGTAAAAATAGTTCCCGATTCTGGTTACAGAGTAGAGGATGGAAATATTATTATTGAAAAGGAAATTCCTTTAACCAGTTTTTTATTAGGAGATGAAATTGAGGTAATAACTCCTGACGGAAAAAAGGTAAAGACTAAGGTGCCTCCTTTAGTTAAACCAGGAGCCAAATTAAGACTAAGAGGACTTGGTTTGCCTTTGGAAGGAGGAATACAAGGAGATTTATATGTAATTCTACAACCCAAAATTCCTGATAAGTTAACCCCAGAACAAAGAAGCCTGATTGAAAAATTAAAAAACACTGGTCTTTAGTTTTAACCTTTTATTGACAAAAAACTTCAAAATGATTAAAATTTTTTTAGTTTTCAAAGAAATTTTCTAATTAGGGGAGTCTTTATGGTCAAAGAAATAATGGCTGATGCTCTTTTTACTGAAGATAAAGGAGTAAGGGTTTTTTTTGCAGAGTTCGTTAATGTGGATTATGTTTTTGGTTATATAGGAAGAATTATTTATGGAGAATCGGGTTTACAAAATATTTATGTTTTAGAAAATAAATTTTGGGGAAGGATGCTTTTTATTAACAATAATCTTCAATTTACCTCAAGAGATGAATTCATTTATCATGAGGCTCTGGTTCATATTCCTGTGCAAGCTTCTCCAGAGAATTCAATTAAAAGGGTACTTATATGCGGTGGAGGAGATTATGGAGCTGCCCGTGAACTTCTTAAATATGCAGAAATTGAAGAAGTTATTATTGTAGATATAGACCCTCATATTCCCAAAATAGTAGAAGAATATTTCCCAGGACTTCTTCCAGAAAATCCTAAGGATCCAAGATTGAAACTCATTATAGCCGATGCTTATGAAATGGTTAAAAATTACAAAAAAGAGGGGAAAACTTTTGATTTAGTAGTTATAGATTCCACAGACCCAGATATTAGTGAAACGGGTATTACTCAGGAATTGTCCCATGCGCTTTTTGGAATAGATTTCCATCAAATGGTTTATGAAATATGCCCTAAGGGAATTATTGTTCAACAATGTGGAACACCTTTTACTATGAAAAATATATTAATTGAAACTTACAAAATATTCAAAAAAGTTTATCCCGAAAAAGAGATATATTGTTATAGAGCTAATATACCTTCTTTTGGAGGGGATAATGCATACTTATTGAGATGTCCCTATGCAAATCCAGAAATACCAAAATGGAAAGAAATTCCTAACACTTATTATTATAGTCACGAAGTACATAAAGCTTCCTTTGGACTTCCAAAATTTTGGAGAGAGGTTTTGAAATAATGAGGGTTCTAGGTATTTTAGGCTCTCCTCATAAAGATGGAGGCTCAGCTCAGCTCCTTTTATCAGCCCTAAAGGCTGCAGAAAAAGAAGGGGCTAAAACTGAGATTGTCTCTGTATATGATGGAGAAATTAAGCCTTGCATAGGTTGTATTCATAATGAAGAGCCTGTTTGTAAATTTCCTTGCATTTTTGATGATTTTGGGAAATCTATTTTGGAAAAAATTAATCAGGCTGATGGTTTAATTTTCTCAACTCCTATTTATTGGTTTGCTCCTTCTGGACCTTTAAAAATCTTAATTGACAGGATAACCTGTCTTGAAAATATGATAAGCTACGGAGAACCAAGTTATATGGAAGGGAAAGTTGTGGGAGCAATTGCTGTAGGAGCTGATGCGGGTGGTCCATGGACTTGTGGATACCTTATAACTACTTTTACCTCTATGGGAGCAATAATTCCGCCCTGGGGAATAGCTTATTCTTATAAAGGAAATAAGGCTATTTGGGATGATAAAGCACTTATGGATGTTATAAATATTGGACTCTTAGTAATTAAGATGATAAAGCTTTTAAAAAGGGGAGAAAAATCGCAATTAACTTATATAGATAACAAAAATCTTTTAAATGAAATAAGAAGTGAGGTTTTAAAAGAACTTAAACATATAAAAGAGTTTGAAAATTATGGAAGAAAAACAATTTCAAGAGGCAATATTTAAAGCTCTATTGGGAAGAAGAAGTATAAGAAAATATTTAAAAAATATTCCAGAAAGGGAGAAAATAATTAAAATTTTAGAAGCAGGAATTTGGGCTCCCTCAGGTCACAATAATCAACCTTGGAGATTTGTAATTATTTGGTCCGAAGAAATAAAAAAGAGATTATCTGAACTTGTGAAATATAGCAAAGAATTGATTAAAAGTGCACCTGTATTAATTGGAGTGTTTTTAAGTAAAAATGCTATGTATGACCAAATAAAGGATCATCAATCAGCAGGAGCCTGCATCCAAAATATACTTCTTTCTGCTTATGCCTTTGGACTTGGAACTTGTTGGATAGGTGAAATTTTGAAAAATGAGGATAAAGTAAAAGAAATACTTGGATTACTAAAAGAGGAATATGAAATGTGTGCTTTAATTTCTGTCGGTTATCCAGATGATAAAAGCAAAAGAGCAGGAAGATATCCTCTGGAGCACTTTATAATAAAAGAATTATAAAAATACAGAAAGAGGAAAAAGATCATGAAAAAAGTAAAAATTTTTAGTTTCAAGATCCTTTTTATTTTATGTTTAAGTCTTTTAATTTTCATTTCCTGTAAAAGTGTAAGAAGTTCTTCTACTAATTGTCCTAAACCAAGTGAAATAAAAAAGATTTTAGATCCTATACAGCCAGGAATTAATATTGAAAGTGTGGAAGAAAGTCCTATACCTGGATTATGTGAAGTAATTGTTAAACTTTCTGATATACAAAAGGGAATCTTTTATATAGACTCTACGGGAAACTACATAGTAAGTGGAAGCATACTTGATATTAAAAATTTTAAAAATTTAACTCACGAAAAACTACAAGCTATAAATAAAAGAGTTCTCTCAAAAGATGATCTTTCTAAACTTGATAAAATGGTTGATATAGTTTACGGAAAATCTTCAAATGTAGTCTATTTTATAACAGATCCAGATTGTCCTCATTGCAAAAAAGCTGAAAATATTTTAGATAAATTGGTAAAAGAAGGGAAACTTACAGTTAAGGTAATATTGTTACCTATTGAGGTTCTTCACCCAGATGCAAAAGCTAAAGCTATTTCTCTTATATGCGATAAAAAAGGCTTTAAAGAACTTATGAAAGGATATAAAAGCTCTAATCAGTGTAAAATTGGAAAGAAAAAAATAGAAGATAACATTAATTTTCTAATAAATGAGCTAAAAGTAACTGGTACACCAACTTTTGTCTTTCCAGATGGAGAGATGAAAACTGATGTATTGAGTGAAGCTTATATAATTAGCAAATTCAATCCAAAAAATTAAAATAATCTAAATGCTTAAAAAAGAGGAAAAGATTTATTCTTTAAAATTGGCAAGGAAAACTCTTGAAAATCATTTTGCTGGGATATCAGAAAAAATTATTCCTCCTAAGGAATATAAAAATCTTTGGGAAAAAAGAGGAGTATTTGTTACTCTTTTAAAAGAGGGTCATTTAAGGGGATGTATAGGAACTCTTGAACCTATCTATCCACTTTATGAAGCTATTCAAAAGATGACTTTATCTTCAGCTTTTGAAGATCCAAGATTTGCTCCTTTAGAAGCTGAAGAATTGCCTTTAGTTGAAATAGAAATTTCGGTTCTTTCTCCTTTAAAACCTGGAACAGTTGATGAAATAGAAGTAGGAAAACACGGAGTATATTTAGTAAAAGATTATCACAGAGGGGTCTTACTTCCTCAGGTTCCTGTAGAATATGGCTGGGACAAAAAGACCTTTTTAGAGCATGTTTGTTTAAAGGCTGGGCTTCCTCCAGACTGTTATAAAGACTCTTTTGCAAAAATTTATCTTTTTACTGCAGAAGTTTTTAAAGAAAGTGAATTTTTTAAATAGTTTATTTTAGATCATTTTCGTTTATTTTTAGCTTTTTAAAAACAAATTCCTTTACTTTGGCTGCTGCAGAGAAAGCTTCTTTTGCCTCTTCAATAGAAGGAATATAAAATTCTTCAGGATATCTTACATCTATAGCATATTCAGTTAGTCCTTCAGTTATTTTGTATAATCTTTCAAAGTCTTTATCAACGGTACTGCAAAGTTTTATTAAATATTCAATTGAATGAGTCCTTCCAAACTCAATATCATGATTAATCAAAAATGCCTTGAGCATTTTTTCTACTGCCTGCTGGCAATGAAAACATACTGTATCAGTAATAATATCTTCTTCAGGTTGAGCCAAAAGTTTCTGAGCACTTTTATAATCATTTATAGCCTTTATCAGCCATTTTCTAACTTCGTTATTAATCACAGTGTAACTCCTTCTTTCATTGCGCTTTTTATTATACTTCCAACAATATCTTTTCTTTTCTCAACCTCCTTTTCAGACTTAATTATAACATCTCCATCAATAAAATGTTCAGCAAGTTCCTTACGGATTAAATAAGCCAATCTCTGTCTTTCCTTTCTTGAAAGCTCTTCTTTGGTAACAATAAGTAAATCCCAATCACTATATTTTTTATAATCTCCCCTTGCTCTTGAACCAAAAAGAATAATCTTGTCAATTTCTACATTTGCAGATTTAAATATCCTTTCTATAACTTCTTTTATAATTTCCTTTTCCATAATTTATTCATCTTACCCTTAAATTAAGCTGCCATAGCATAAAAACTTTCTGCATATTCAAGAATTTCCTGAGAAAACTCATCTATAATTTTGAAATCCTTTATTTTTATATATTTTGGAAGAATCAACTTTAAAGCTGTTCTAATTTTAGCTTTTATAGTCTCCTTTTTATTCCAATCAGCTATTTTCACATACGGACCTATAACATTAGCTATTTCCTTAGCAATAGCTCTTAAATCTTTATCTTCAAGTAAGTATTCTTTTTTGCTTAATAGATAATCATAAAAAAGTATTTCTTCTTCACTTAAATTAAGTAATTTCCCCTCATTATATTTCTCTTTATATTCCTTTGCAAGCTCTAATAAATGCTCTATAACTTCAATTGCAGTAATAAGCTTTTTGTTATAGTTCTCAATAAGTTTTTTTAATCTTTCGTAAAGACTTTCATATCTTATAGGATTTTTTCTTACTTTTATTCTGAGCTCATCTTTCAAAAGTTTAAAAAGAACTTCAGCAGAATAATTTTTAAATTCAAGGTCTTTAAATTTGAGTAAAAACTCTTCATCTAAAATAGAGATATCTGGTTTTTCTTTTTCAAGAAGAGTAAATACATCTACTGGTTCTTGAGCAGAAATACTTTTTGAAATAAGCTGATTTATTTCATACTCTAAGTCACGAGCAAATCTTTTAAGGTTTCTTGATGAATATTTAACAATCATCTTTTTAAGCATTTCAAAAAATTTAAGGTCATCTTTTATGGCAATAGTTTCTGGATGAGGGCTGGCAAGAGCAAAAGCTTTTTTGAGGGCTAAGTAATTTTTTAAAAATTTTTGTTGTATCTCTTCATCAGAAGTAATTTTTTGATAGGCTAAAATAGTAAGTTTTGAAAGGTCTTCAGAGGAAAGTTTAGTCCAATTTTTATAGTTTATGCCAGAAAGCAAAGAATTTATGATATCGTATCTTTCTCTTAATTGTTTTAAAACTTCTTCTATTTTTGTTAGAACCTGAGTTTTTTCGGAAGCTAAGTAGCAGCCTAAAGATTTTTTGAGGTTATCAGCAATACCAATGTAATCAACTATTAACCCTCCAGGTTTGTCCTTAAAGACTCGGTTTACTCTGGCAATAGCTTGCATAAGAGTATGACCTTTCATAGGTTTATCAAAATACATAGTATGGAGACAAGGCACATCGAACCCTGTAAGCCACATATCAACCACAATAGCCATCTCAAGTTCAGAATCGGGATTTTTAAATTTATTCCGTATCTCTTCATGTTCATATTTGGTTCTAATATGTGGATGGAATTCTTCAGGATCTTTAGTTTTGTCTCCTGAGATAACTACAACCACAGAAAGACTTGGATCTATTTCTTTTAATTTTTGATAAAGTTTTACCGCAACCTTCCTTGAAATAGTCACAACAAGAGCCTTACCTTTGAGAATTAATTTTCTCTCCTTAAAGTGTTCTACAATATCTCTTGCAACCTTCTCAAGTCTATCTTCAGCAAGCATAAGATTTTCAAGCCTTGCAAATTTTGCCTTTAAAGCTTCCTTGACCTCTTGGTCTTCAAGAATTTTTTCTGAGATTTCCTCAAATTCCTCGTCTATAAATTCATTGGTAAGGTGAATTTCTGCAAGCCTTGCCTCGTAATATATAGGAACGATTACTCTATGTCTTATCCCCTTATCCATAGTATAAATGCTTATGGGTTCACCAAAAACAAGATAGGTATCTCTATCAGCTAATTCTATGGGAGTTGCAGTAAACCCCATAAAAGATGCCTTAGGGATAGCTTTTCTTAAGTTTCTGGCAAGATCCCTATATTGTGATCTATGAGCCTCATCTGCAATGATTATTATATTTCTTCTCTCTGTTAAAAGAGGATATTCTTCTCCTTTCTTTTTCCCAAATTTTTGAATAGTTGTAAAGATGATACCTGTAAAAGTATTCTTAATAGTTTCTTTGAGATCCTCTATATTTTCTGCTCGTTTGGCTATGGAAATTTCTGAAAAAATTCCATAAAGCTGTTCGTCAAGTTCCGTTCTGTCTGTAACGAAAATTAAAAGAGGATTGTCAAGTTCCTTTTCTTTTAAAGCCTTTTTAGCATAAAAGTACATAGTTAAGGACTTTCCACTTCCCTGCGTATGCCAAATTACCCCTATTCTTCTATCTTCAGGGGTTTTCCCAAATTTTGCGCACTCAATGCTTCTTTTTATAGCTTTTTTAACAGCATAAAACTGATGATACATAGCGATTTTCTTTACCAATCTTTCGCCCTCTTTATCGTAGAAAATAAAATCCTGGAGGTATTCAATTAAATTTCTTTTGTTACAAAGTCCTCTAATAAGAACTTCAAGACTTGTCATCTCTCTACCTGTGCCTTTATGCCTATATAAGTAACCTTCATCAGTGAGTTTTATTGTCTCAAACTCGTTGTCATCTTCTATGCCTTCCCAGATAAAAAATCTATCCCAATCGCTGGTTACAGCACCATATTTAGTTTCAAGCCCATCGCTTGCAACTATAAACTGGGCATAGACATAAAGTTGAGGAATATCCTTAATTTTAGCTTTGTGCTCCATAAAGGCATCTTTTGCTGTTTCGTCTGCATTAAAATTTTTAAACTCAAAAACAGCAATTGATAAGCCATTTATAAAAACTACAAGGTCTGGTCTTCTATATTGTTCTTTTTCAAACTGATATTCAACTTTAAATTGGTTTGAAATAAGAAAGTCGTTATTATCAGGATTTTCAAAATCAATTAGTTTAACGATTCTCGTTTTTTCTTCTTTTCCTTCTTTAAATGTCAGTTTTACACCATTTGTTAAAAGTTCATAAAAAATTTTCCCCTTCATTACAAAATCAGGATGGTCAAGATCTCTAACTTTTTTATAAACTTCTTCTGCGAGATGGACGGTAACCCAGGGGTTAATTTTCTTTATCGCATTAATAAATCTGCGCTTCAAAATAACATCTCGGTAAGATTCTCTTTCAAATTTTTCAGGTATAAGTTCTGAACCCTGAACGTATTCGTAGCCAATTTCCTTAAACCAGTTTATCGCAGACTGTTCAACAAGGTAATCTTCTGTTAGATATGCTTTCATATTTCTATATTAATTTTTCTTTCCTGAATTTTTCAACATAGCCTGTTTTGAAAAACTGATTTTCATATTTCTTCCACCCTTAACTTTCCAAAAACAAGCAAAGGCAAGAGTGTATCTCTCACTTTCTTTAAGGTCATAATTTGCTTTTGGTTGAGGATGATTTTTTGAAATATGGGTTCTACGAGGGAGTGGAAGTTTTGGAGAATAGAGGGGGAGGAATTAATATAAATTTATTAGCTTTAAATAAATCTAATTT
>PNIK01000004.1 GCA_002877985.1 Thermodesulfobacterium geofontis
CCCGGGGCCACAGCCCGGTGCTCTACCATTGAGCTACGGCCTCCATAAATAGAACTAACTTTTCAAAAAATAAATTTAATATATTTTATTAAAAAAACAACCGATTAAAGAATATTCTTAATTTGTTAAAGTACTTGAAATAATTAGATAGGGATCTTAAATTTTAATGAAAATTTTTTAAATTTTTTTAAACCTATGAGAGAAGAGCTTGAATACCAAATTCCAGAAGTTTCAGAAGGAGAAATTATAGATGTTCCAGAAATATTGCCTTTAATGGCAATAAGGGATATTGTTCTTTTTCCCTCAATGGTGGTTCCTCTTTTTGTAGGAAGATTAAAATCTCTTAGAGCTATAGAAGAGGCTTTAAACAAAAATAAACTTATAGTTCTTTCCACTCAGAAAAACTCCCGCGTAGAAAATCCTAAACCAGAAGATCTTTATAAATTAGGAACTGTAGCCTTAATAATTAAAACCCTTAACCTCTCAGAAAATAGATTAAAGGTTGTAGTTCAAGTTTTATCAAGAGTTGAAATAAAAGAATTTATACAAACCGATCCCTATTTTAAAGTCAGGATAGAACCCTGTAAAGAATTTGAACCAGAAAGCATCACTCCAGAAATTGAAGCCTTAATGAGATCTGTTAAAGAAAACATAGAAAAACTATTATCTTTAAAGGGGATTTTAAATCCTGAAATTTCTACAGTAATTCAATCTATAGAAGAACCTGGAAGACTGGCAGATCTTATTACAGCTTATTTGAAACTTAAAATAAAAACCGCGCAGGACCTTCTTGAAACCCTAAACGGAGTAGAAAGATTAAAGAAAGTTTCAGAAATACTTATTCAGGAAATAGAAATAACTACTCTCCAAAATAAAATTCAAACTGAAGCTCAAGAAGAAATAGGGAAATCCCAAAGAGAATATTTTTTAAGAGAACAACTTAGAGCAATTAAAAAAGAACTGGGAGAATTTGAAGATATAGAAAGTGATATAGAGGAGTTAAGAAAAAGAATTAAAAAGGCAAAAATGCCAAAAAATGTAGAAAAAGAAGCCTTAAAACAGTTAAGTCGTCTTGAATTTATGCATCCAGATTCTTCTGAGGCAGCTGTTATAAGAAATTATTTAGAATGGTTAATAGAACTACCTTGGAGTAAATCTACTAAGGATAATCTGAATCTAAAACATGTCAAAAAAATTTTAGATAAAGAGCATTATAATCTTGAAAAGGTAAAAGACAGAATTCTTGAATTTCTTGCGGTGAAAAAGATAAATCCTAAAGCAAAGGGTGCTATTATTTGTTTTGTTGGACCTCCTGGTGTTGGAAAAACAAGTCTTGGAAAATCTATTGCCACTGCACTTGGAAGAAAATTTGTAAGGATTTCTCTTGGTGGAATAAGGGATGAAGCAGAAATAAGGGGGCATAGAAGAACCTATGTGGGTGCTTTACCAGGAAGAATTATACAAGGAATTAAACAGGCTGGTACAAATAATCCAGTTTTTATGCTTGATGAAATAGATAAACTTTGCAGTGATTTTCATGGAGATCCCGCTGCAGCATTACTTGAGGTCCTTGACCCTGAACAAAATAAAGAGTTTGTGGACCACTTTTTAGATGTTCCTTTTGATCTTTCTAAAGTCTTGTTCATTGCCACCGCCAATATGACCGAGCCCATTCCTAAGGTTCTCCTTGACCGTATGGAAGTTATATATCTTTCTGGTTATACCTTTAAAGAGAAACTTGAGATAGCTAAAAGACATCTTATTCCAAAACTTTTAAAAGAACACGGTCTTACTAAGAAAGAAATTATTATATCTGATGAAGTAATTCTGAAAATAATAGAAGAATATACCTATGAGTCAGGAGTAAGAGAATTAGAAAGAAAGCTTGCAGCTATTTGTAGAAAAGTAACCAGAAAACTTGCTGAAGGTGAAAAAGGTCCCTTTGAAATTACAGAAGAGAATCTTACAGAATATCTTGGTCCACCAGAATATGTTGAAGAATTAAAACAAGAAAAAGATGAAATAGGGGTTGCAACAGGTCTCGCCTGGACTCCCTATGGAGGAGAAGTTCTTTATGTAGAAGCTGTAACCATGCCAGGAAAAGGGAATCTAATCCTAACAGGACACTTGGGAGACATTATGAAAGAGAGTGCTCAAGCTGCATTATCCTATATAAGATCAAAATACAAAGAGCTTAATATAGATCCTAAATTTTACACAAAATATGATATACATGTTCATGTTCCTTCTGGTGCTATACCAAAAGATGGTCCCAGTGCTGGAATAACCATTACAGTTGCCTTAATCTCAGCTCTCACCAAAAAGCCTGTTTCCAAGGACTATGCCATGACAGGAGAAATTACTTTAAGAGGAAAAATTCTTCCTGTGGGAGGAATAAAAGAAAAAAGTCTTGCAGCATTAAGAAAAGGAATTAAAAAAGTTCTTTTACCTTCCAAAAATAAAAAAGATTTAGAAGAAATTCCTAAAGAACTTAGAGATCAAATAGAATTCATTTTTGTCTCCCATTTAGATGAGGTCGTAAATTTAGTAATAATAAATAATTAGCTCTTTTCAATTTAAAATTTTCTGGTAATAATAAAAAAAATTCAAAAAAATTTTTTTATTAAATGCACGAAAAAATCAAAAAAAAAGGAAGAAAACCAAAAGAGACTCCAGAAGGAAGAAAAAGGGAAATTTTAGAAATTGTAGATAGAGATTGTAATCCTGTTAGTATTCTAAACAGAGAAAATATTCATAAGAAAGGTTTTTTTCATAAAGCTGTTCATATATTCCTTTTTAATGAAAATGGAGAAATATATCTTCAAAAAAAATCCACAACAATGGATGAAAATCCAGGGCTTTGGACTTCATCAGCTTCTGGACATGTATTAGCTGGTGAAGGTGTTTTAATCTCAGCACAAAGAGAATTAAAGGAGGAACTCTCTATAAAGGTAAAACTTAGAAAAATTTTAGAACTACCTCCTTCAAAGGAAACAAATATGCAATGTATATCTTTATTTGTAGGATATACCAAAAAAAATCCCAACCCAAACCCCCTTGAGATAGAAGAGGGAAGATTTTTCTCTATAAAAGAAGTTGAGGAACTTCTTCAAACTAATCCTGAAACCTTTTCTCCTACTTTTCGCTTTCTCTGGAGAAAATATTGGGAAATTGTTTCTCAAAAAGATAGCTTGGAAAAGTAAGTCCCTCTTTCTCAATTAAAACTTTCAATAACTTAAGGTCTCCATATTTGATATAACGGGTAATAGGTGCTAAAGCAAATTTTTGAAGTTTTTTTTCTTTTTCCTCAGCTGGAAGATTTAATTCCATAATCTGTTTTCTTAAGCTTTTCATAAGTTCTAAAAATAGAATATATTCTTCTCCTATTATTTCTTCCAAAGTTTCTCTAATTCTTCTTGCTACAGCAGGACTTACTCCAGAAGTAGAAATGGCAATAGTTAAAAAACCTCTTCTTATAATCGAAGGAACTATAAAACTGCAAAGTTCAGGAACATCAACTACATTACAAAAAATGTGTTTTTCTTCTGCTTCTTGAGATATCTCTTTTTGTACCTCAGGATCATTTGTTGCTGCAATAACTAACCAGGCTGAATCAAGATCTCCCTTTTTATAAGTTCTTTTCTCCCATTCAATTTTTCCTTCTTCAGTTAATTTTTTAAGTACAGGTGTTAGATCTGGTGAAATAACCTTTACTTTTGCCTTAACCTTAAGTAGATTTTCTACCTTTCTTTCTGCAACCTTCCCCCCACCTATTACTATACAAAGTTTATCTTTAAGATTTAAAAAAACAGGAAAAAATTGATCAATCAATTTCTCCCCACCCCTCCAATTTAGATTTCCAGAATTGAGTTGCCCTTGGGTATATTTTGGTAAACTCTACATGTAAATATCCATTTTTCCATTCTGTTTTCTTTATTTCTACACTTACTTTAGCTAAACGAAAATGAGCAAGCATAGCAAGAAAATTCTTTTCTCTTTTAAATCTAACTTTAAAGGTTTCTTGTAATGGTTTTTCTGTTTTAAAAATTTCTATGGTTTCTTCAAATATATTTTTTCCAAGAATATTATAAACTTCCTCTTTAAATTCTTCAAATTCATAAAGATTGAGTGCAAGTCTTATTAATCTTAACGATACAAAGTGTGGATCTATCTCTCCAAGATAAGGAAAAACCACTTTTAAATCTTCAAGATTAGAAAAAGGGGTTACATATTTAATTCTTGAACCCTGATAATCTGGTTTAAAAACTACTCCTTCTCTCTTTTCAAAATGATATCTTTTAAGAAGATTCCTTATTTTTTCATAATCCCTTTCTGGATCAAATGGTCCCTGTATTTCCGGGAAATTTAATTTATATTTTTTTAAAAGTTTTAGCTTTTCAGATACATTTAAAAATTCCCCTCCACCTTTTTTCATAAAATCAAATACAAAAAAATTAATATCTTCTTTAATATAAGATGGATATTCATTAACAAAAGGATTTTCAGGCCCTGCAACTTCTGCACATACTACTAAATCAGGATTCTCCTCAAAAAATCTCGGTAGCTGAGGTAAAAAATCTTCCCACCTATCAGTAGCAAAGGCACATACATATCCTCTTCTGGTGAAGGCAAGAATTTCATCTTCAACCTTGATAAGTCTCACATTATATCCCTCTATTTTTTCTTCTGCATAAAAAGGGTAAGTTAAATATCTTTTGAGTCCTGTTTTTAATACATAAATTCTTGGAATATGAGGATATCCTGGAATCAAAAAATTTTCATTAAAAAATGTTCCCATTGTAAAACTTTTGAAATCTTTGTTGAGTCTAAAAAAGTTTTTTTCTTTCCAATTGAAAAATAGAATTTTTCCTTTAAAGTAAGCCTCTTCCCAGTCTTTTAGGGAATATTTTTTTAAATAAGGATTTTTTGTCCAACAATATTTTAAATATTCCAATATTTCCTTATCATTTTCTCTCAATTTCCACCTCCCCAGGTTCTCCTTCTTTTCCTGAAATTTTTATAGCAATTTTTTCTAAAAATTGAGGAATAAGCCAAGCTTGAGTAAGAAGATGTTTTGTAATCTTACAAATTGTAAAAGAAAATCCTTTTTCAATACTATTTATTAAAACAAAACTTAAAGGAATTAATATTTGATCTGCCAAGTGTTCTTCAAATTGAGCCTTTGTTTTTATAAATTCTAAAAATTTATAAACTGCATTTTCCCCTACTTTTTCTGCAGGATATCCTTTTTTCCCAAGTTCGGAAAATCCTGCTCTTTTTACCTTATCTTTATCAACAGCGTAAACAAAAACCATAGTACCTGAAGAATCACTTTTAACTCTTTCAAAAATTTCATCACTCGGCTCTAAGTTTTTTTCAAGAAGCTTTTTCTTTGCTGAATTCATCTGCCTTTCAAGAATATGATGGGGTAAATCTTCTGAAACCATGCTGTGAATATAAATATTCTCTGGTAAAAATTCTTTACCCATATCTGGTAAAATAAATTTATTCCATGGCAAAATGCTTACCCTTATTTTTCCCCCTCCTTTTGGATAAAATCCTGCTTTTTCAAGCTGAACCTCTGCTTTTAAGCCCAAAACTTCAACAAAAGGTAAAAATACATATTTTATGTAGTGAAAAGAAGGGCTGAAAGGAACATGAGTTCCACCCTTAAGGATCAACTCTCCTCCCTCTGATAAAGCTAAGGGATAAAGTAGGGTTTGAAAAAGAAGAGAAGTTGAGCCTGCTGTTTTTATATTAAAAGTATATATAAGTTTTGCCGGCTTTTTCTTTGGAATAAAAACTATTTCTGTAGAATTAAGCTCTGCTCCGCTAACTTCTGCTTTTGAAATCTCTGCGCAGGCTTTCACACAGGCTAAATGCTGAGGTTGAAGACCTGGTTTTGGTCTGTTTTTTCTTATATTAAAAATCCTAAAAGGCTTATTTAACACTACAGAGAGAGAAAGACAAGTTCTTAAAACCTGTCCCCCTCCTTCTCCGTAAGAACCATCTATTAAAAGCATTGTATTATTCTTCACTTTCTAAGTCTTTAATTTCTTTAACTAAAATCTCTACTAATTTATTTGCAAGAAATTTGCCTTTTTCTTTAGATGCTTTTAATGGATTACCCCATATTCCTGAAGACCAATATTTTTTCTTGTCAGCAACTACTCTAAACTTAGGAAAATTTGGATAATCCTCAAAAGCTCCCTCTTTTACAAGTTCTGGTTTAAAATAAAGAATAAGAGAAGTCTCCCACTCTCCTGCATGAGAATCATTCTCAAAAATTTTCAATTCTTCTAAAACTGGTTTTAAAAGTTGATATATGTCTGCAACAAAAAACTTTGCATCATCATGCATTTCAATAAAAGTTTCTGCAGTATCAATTAAATAGGCTTTGTGAGTTCCGCCAGCATGTCCTGAGAGAATAAAAAAATTTCTAAATCCCTGCCTATAAAACTCAGAAATAATGTTTAAAAGCAAAGTTTTTAAAATTTCACCTTTTATACTAATAGTTCCAGCAAGAGGTTTGGTACTTCTGCAAAGTCCGTAATACAATGGTGGTGCCACAAGAACTTTTATTTTTTGGGCAACAAGTTTGCAAATTTCATAAATAGTATAAAGATCCGTAGCTAAAGGAAGATGAGGACCGTGAGCTTCAATAGAACCAATAGGTATGATAACTGTTTTTGTTTCCTTTTTAAGCTTTTCAAACTCCTTAGAAGTAAGATATTCCATTAACATAATATTCTCCCTTGGTTTGAAAATTATTTTAAAGTGAATTATATTTATTTTGGCCATGAAAAAAAGGGTTTATATAAAAACTTTTGGCTGTCAGATGAATGAAAATGATACGGAGAAAATATATATTTTACTCTCAGATGAATATGAAGCTACCTCTAATCCGGAGGAAGCGGATCTTATTTTGATAAATACCTGCTCTGTAAGAGAAAAACCGCAGCACAAAGTTTATAGTGAAGCAGGAAGATATAAGCCTCTTAAGAAAAAAAATCCGGATTTGATTATAGGTATAACAGGTTGTGTTGCTCAGCAAGAAGGTGAAAATATAATAAAAAAGCTTCCTTATGTGGATATTGTCCTGGGGACTCAAGGATTTTACTTTATAAAAGAAGCCTTAGAAACATTCAAAAAAACAAAAAAGCCGGTTGTTTTTACTGAACTAAAACCTGATTTCAAGCCTCCTTTAATCCTTAAAGATGATAAAAATTCTGTTTTTACTGATAGAAAGGTCACTGCCTTTGTAACCATTATGCAAGGATGTGACAATTTTTGTTCTTACTGTATTGTCCCTTATGTAAGAGGAAAAGAAATAAGTAGACCTCCAGAAGATATACTAAAAGAAGTAGAAGCTCTTGTAAAAATGGGAGTAAGAGAGGTAACTCTTTTAGGTCAAAATGTAAATTCTTATGGTCTTAAAGAAAAGGGATATCCGGATTTTGCAGAACTTTTGGAAATGGTTTCTCAAATAGAGGGGCTCTGGAGAATAAGATTTACTACAAGTCATCCTAAGGACCTTTCAGAGAAGCTGATAAAGGTTATGGCTGAAAATCCAAAGGTATGTAAACATATTCACCTCCCTTTGCAAGCTGGTTCTAATAAGATTCTTAAAAAAATGAACAGAAAATATACTAAAGAGGATTATCTTGAAAAAATAAGAAAATTAAGAACTGCGATTCCTGAAATAGGTATTACAACTGATATTATAGTAGGATTTCCAGGAGAAACAGAAGAAGATTTTAAAGAAACTGTAGAAATGCTTGAAAAAGTGAGATATCAGGAAATTTTTTCTTTTAAATATTCAGATAGACCCTTTACTTTAGCTCAAAAATTGAATAATAAAATTCCTGAAGAAGTAAAAGAAAGAAGACTCAAAATAATTCATGAAACTCAAGCAAAAATAACTAAAGAAATTTACGAATCCTATGTAGGAAAAGAAGTAGAGGTTCTGGTTGAAGATTATAGTGCTAAAAATAAAGAAAAGCTTATGGGAAGAACAACCACAAACATCATTGTAAACTTTAATACCCCGCGTCTTGATTTAAAGGGTGCCTTAGTTAAAGTATTAATCACCGAAGCCGGAAAACATTCCCTTAAAGGTGAATATCTAAAGACTTTAAAAATTTAAATTTGCAAAATTTGCAAACTCTTTTGTAAATTTTTACCAAATTAAATTTACTAACAAACTTTTTACCTTCTAAATTGTTATATATTTTCAAAATTAAATTTTAGGCACATTTTTTGAAAACATTAGAAACAAATACCTTAAAAAGGAGGGGAAAATTATGTTTAAAAGATTTAGTAAAAGTTTAGCTGTTTTAGGAACTTTAGGAGTTTTAGCACTTGGGGTAGCTTTTGCTCAAAGTGAATCAGCTCCTCAGCCTGGTATGATGGGGCATAGTTATGGTAAAGGACCAAAAACTCGTGGTATGATACCCTCTCAAATAGATCCACAAAAAGCACAAGCTTTCTGCAAAGAAATTAAACCTCAGTGGCAAAAAATATGGCAAATAAAAGGAGAACTTCGTGATCTCTGGAGTAAAACTCCACCTGATTGGGCAGCTATAGAAAAGAAAGAAATAGAATTTATTAAAACCAAACTTGAAATCGATAAAAAGGCTTATGAAATGGGATTACCTTACGGCCCAAAAAAAGGGCTTAGGCTAAGACAAGTTTGTGGTTGGTAGTTTTTTGGTATAATATTAAAACTATGAAACCTCTTGTTTTTTTAAGTTTTTTTTTGTTATTTTTATTTTTTCCTTTTTCAGTTAAGGCTGATAATTTTTCTCATCTACAAATCTTTGAGGGTTATGATCCCAATACAGAAATTCTTATAAAAGGAAAAATTAAAAATGTTCAAATTTTACCTGAGAATAATTTTGTAGTTTTAGATTTAGAAAGAGAGGGAAAAATTTATAAGGTGATCTTGGGTCCTCAATGGTTTGTAAATGAAGAAAAGATAAATATTGAACCAGGAGAGGAAGTAATTATAAAAGGTTCTAAATTTTTTTCTGAAAAGAGAGGACCTTTTATTCTTACAAATACCCTATATTCTATAAATAAAGAACGGATTTATTACTTAAGAACCAAGGATTTTAAACCCCGTTGGAAAAAGAAAAAATTAAGAGGTTTCTAAATTATATTCTTTGATTTTATAATAAAGAGTTCTAAGAGAAATTCCCAGAAGTTCAGCTGCTTTTTTCTTATTGCCTCCTGTTTTTCTCAAAGCTTCTAAGATAGCTCTTTTCTCAAGTTCTCTTAGGCTTTCAGATTTTTCTTCATTTTTTAGTATTTTCCCTCTATCAAAAATTTCTATCTCTATATTTAATTCTTTACCTTTAGCTAAAATAAAACTTCTTTCCAATATATTTTCAAGCTCTCTTATGTTTCCTGGCCAAGAATAATTTTTTAAGATTTCCTTTGATTTTTTACTTAGCTTCAAGGGTTCTCTTCCCAGTTTTTGAGAAAGTTTATTTATAAAATATTCAGCAATTTTAAAAACTGCTTCCTTTCTTTCTCTTAAAGGCGGAATATTTATAGGAAATACATTTATTCTAAAATAAAGATCTTCTCTAAACTTTCCCTGTTTTACTAATTCCAAAAGATCCCTATTAGTGGCGACAACAAATCTTGCGTTTGTCTTTGTAGGTGTAAGTCCTCCTAATCTTTCAAAAGTTTTATCCTGTAAAACTCTTAAAAATTTTGCTTGGACTGAAGGACTCATTTCTGTTATCTCATCAAGAAAAAGAGTTCCATCCTTTGCCAATTCTATTTTGCCAGGTTTAGATTTTATAGCCCCAGAAAAAGCTCCTTTTTCATATCCAAAAAGTTCTGATTCTATGAGGGTTTCAGGAATAGCAGCACAATTTATTTCTACAAAATTTCCCTTTCTTCCACTGAGAACATGTATAGCCCTGGCAATAGCAGATTTACCTGTTCCTGTCTCACCATAAAGAATTACTGTTGTTTCAGTTGGAGCAACTTGTATCACCTTTTCATAAACATCTTCTATTCCTGCAAATAAAATTTCAAAAGGTGGAAGTTCAAAAAGTTTTTCCAAAACTTTGATCTTTTCACGAGGTAATAATCTAGCAACCAAAGATAAAAAATCTTCTGGACTTGATAAAGGCTTTGTTATATAATCAACAGCTCCTTTTTTCATAGCTTCTACTGCTGAGGGAATAGTTCCATAAGCAGTAATTACTATAAATTGAGTGTCAGGGAAAATAACTTTTGCTTTCTCTAAGAAGGTTATACCATCCATCTTAGGCATTTTTAAATCAGTGATAACAAGCTGAGGTGAAAAATCAGGTAACCTTTTTAAAGCAACTTCAGGATCGTGATAAACTTTAACCTTATATCCTTCTTCCTCAAGAATTGTCTTCAAAAAAGTGGCAAAAGAAACATCATCCTCAACTACGGCAATTCTGGGATAATCAGACATACCCTTGTTCCATCTCCTTTTTTGCTCTCTATCTTTAGTTTTATACTTAAAGCTTCACACAACTTATTAACAATTGCAAGACCCAGCCCAGAACCCTTTGGCTTTGTGGTAAAAAATGGCTCAGTAGCCTTTTCTAAAGTTTCTTTATCCATTCCTATTCCATTATCTATTATTTCAAATTTAATTTTATTTTCTCTTTTTTCTACATTTAAGCTTACAATCCTTTTTTCTTTGTTTGCTTCAAGAACTGCATCTATTGCATTTTGTAAAAGATTAATTATAATTTCCTTAAGCTTATCTCTATCACTTTTAACCTTAATTTCATTGTTAAGATTAAATTTGAAATCTATTTCTGGATAGGTATTTTTAAAACTTATTAAAATCTCTTCAAGAAGTTCACTTAAAAAAAATTCAGTAAGGTTTATTTTTACAGGATTGGTATAAAATAAAAGTTCATCGGTTAGTCTTTCAATTCTTAATGTCTCATTAAATATTATTTTTAAAGGATCTTTAAATTTTTCATCAACCCTACCCATTAAATACTGAGAAAACCCTTTAATACTCCCCAGAGGATTTCTTATTTCATGGGCAAGAATCTTAGTCATAAGAGAAATGCTTTCTAATTCCTTAAATTTTATTTGCATTCTTTCGATCTTTCTAACAAGAAAAGTCCCCAATATTCCAAATATAATAAGTCCTATAGAAGCTGTTATATTTATTAAAACAAAAATTTTGGCTTTTCCTATCATCAATTCAGCAGGATAGGTATGTAAAGCTACCCTTAAGATATAATAATTACCTTGAGGAAAGTTAATTTTGAAATCGGTCACAAAGACTTTTTCTAATGTTCCGAGGATTAAATAGTAATAATAGGGATAATAAGGATGCTTTTTAAGCTCTATTTTTTTTCCTATCAATTCAGGATTGGAATGTAAAATAATATTTCCTTTTTCGTCATAGAGACTTATAAATGCAACCCCCTCCCATTTTTCATTAAGTATAATTTCAGAAAAAAGTGCATAATCCAGAACTTTTATTTCTTCTAATTCCAAGGATTGTAAAAAGCTTTGGACAGTTATAGCTATTCCCATAGCCTGCATTTTTAAAGAATTTTCTGCTGCTATTTTTGTGTTTTTATAAGTAAAAAAGGCACCTACTAGCAATATAATAGAAGAAGTTAAGACTATACTCCATAAAATTATTACAGACCATAGATTTTTATATCTTGATAAAAAATTATGAATTTTGAGATCTTTCATAAGAAATTAAGAACTATTATAAACTTTATGATAAAAATTAAAAGAGATATCTTTAACTCCCCTGCATAAGTTTAGGTGCTCTTTCAAGAAAATAAACCTGTTTTACTTTAAGGACGCAAAAATTAGAGTATCATGAGAAATATGGGACATTTGCAGAAGTTTTTGCATATGTGTTTTTTGAGCAACTATATATCGTTGGAAAAAGCAGTTTAGGGAAAGTGGAGGAAAAATATAAAGTATTTGAAGTTATTTATGCAAGAACTGGGGGGTTCTTGAGAGGAGTAAGAAAAAGAGAAAAGCTAAGAAGAGGATTAAATGTAGTGGGATAAAGGAAGCAGGGAGGCAACAAGATTTGGATTTGCCGAAGAAATGTCTATGTAGAGAGATTTATTCAAACACTTGAAACATTTTATAGATTATAAAGAGTGGCAATTAGAAGAAGATTTAGATGGATTTAACAGGGATTTAATGAAATAAAGGATAAAGCTTTTTTAAATTTTTTTCTTAGTAAATTTTTAAAAAATCAATCTCATTCTCAAATGGTATGGACGCATACATACAAATACTTGAAAAAATTTTATTTAGGTGTTTAATCTTTTAAAAATTTAGCAATTTTAAAAATTTAAATAAAGGGAGCTCTTATGTATAAAAATCTAAAGGGTCTAAAAATTTATTTATTTTTGAGCCTCTGTATTGTTTTTCTTTTAATTTTCAATTGCGGTTTTACTAAGGAAGCCAAGGAAAAAAATGACGAGGTTTATAAATATCTTAAACTTTTTTCTCAAGTTTTAAGACTTATAGAAGACAATTATGTAACTGAGGTTAATCCAAAAGACTTAATTTATGGTGCTATTAATGGAATGTTAAATGCTCTTGATCCTTATTCTTCTTTAATGAAACCAGAAGAATATAAAGAATTAGAAATTGAAACCAAAGGAAGTTTTACAGGAATTGGAATAGAAATCACTATTAAAGATGATATTATAACTGTAGTTGCCCCTATAGAGGATACTCCTGCTTGGAAGGCAGGTATTAAACCAGGAGATAAGATCTTAAAAATTGATGATAAACCTACTAAGGGAATGAGTTTACTTGAAGCAGTAAAGCTTTTAAGAGGTCCTAAAGGGACTAAGGTTACTATTACTATTCTTAGAAACGATAAAGATATTAAAGAAATTACCTTAGTAAGGGATGTAATTCCTATAAAAAGTGTTAAAGCCAAAATACTTGAACCAGGATATGCATATGTTAGGATTACAAGTTTTCAAGAAAAGACTTCTCAGGAATTGATAGAAACTCTTGAAAACCTTGAAAATAAACAGCAATTAAAAGGAATTATATTAGATCTGAGATTTAATCCTGGAGGACTTCTTTCATCAGCAATAGAAGTAGCAGATGAATTTTTAGAAAGTGGTCTTATCGTATCTGTAAAGGGTAAAAGTAAAGACGCACAAATGGAATTTAAAGCAAACCCTAATCCACCACAAAGAAAACATTCTTATCCTATTGTTATTTTAATTAATCATGGAACTGCATCAGCTGCTGAAATAGTTACTGGTGCTTTAAAAGATAATAACAGGGCTCTTGTTTTAGGACAAAAAAGTTTTGGAAAGGGATGTGTCCAAACTGTAATACCCTTAGAGGAAGACTATGCAGTAAAATTAACTACTGCTTATTATTACACACCGAAAGGACTCTGTATTGATAAAATTGGAATTACACCTGACATAGAAATACCAGAAATAGAATTTTCTGAGGAAAAAAATACTGAAAAGGCAAAGGAAGAAAGAGTATTTAAATATTTTTCCAATCCTGAAGAAGATTTTCAAGTAAAATTAGCTCTTTCCATACTTAAAAATGTAAAGGAAATTTCTAAATTGAGATTTTAATGTTTGATCCAAAAATATTTCTTTTTCTTACTCCACCTTTATTATTAGCTTTAACAATTCATGAGTTTTCTCATGGACTTATTGCTTATCTTCTGGGAGATCCTACCCCCAAATTAGCCAATAGATTAACCTTAAATCCTGTCAAACATTTGGATTTCTTTGGAACCTTAACTTTATTTATTACTCAAGCTATAGGATGGGCAAAACCAGTTCCTATAAATCCCAATTATTTCAAAAATCTCTGGAGAGATATGGCTTTAGTTTCTTTAGCTGGACCACTTTCTAATATCCTTTTAGCTGTTTTATTTGGCTTTTTCTTTAATTTGTTTGATAACTTAATTTTAAAATTCCAAGATTTTGCTATTTCTGAACCTTTATCTTTAATGTGTTATCTGGGAGTAAAGATAAATATAGGACTTGGAATCTTTAACCTTCTTCCTATTCCACCCTTAGACGGAAGTAAAATAATAGTAAAATTTCTACCTCTTCCTATGAGAATAAGTTATTTAAGATTAGAAATTTTCGGTTTCTTTATAGTTATTTTTTTGGCTTTAACTGGAATCCTTTCTAAAATAATTTATCCTGTTATAACCTTTTTTTCTGATTTTATTTTCTATTTTACTAATATTTTTTAAGTTATGCTAGAAATTGAAATTCCAGGAAGAACAAGAATTACACTTAAATACTTAGTTTCAGATTTTACAGGAACTCTTTCTGTAGATGGCAATTTAGTACCAGGTGTAAAGGAAAAATTAAATCTTATTTCCCAGTTTCTTGAAATTTACATTTTAACTGCAGATACCTTTGGAAAGGTAAAAGAAGCCTTAAAAGAGGTTAAAGTAAAAATACACTTTTTAGATCCTGGAAATGAAGATATACAAAAGGAAAATTTTGTAAAAGCTTTAGGAAGTGAATATGTAATTGCTTTAGGAAATGGAAAAAATGATAGAAAAATGGTCAAAATAGCTAAAATTGGGGTTGCGGTTATGCTTGAAGAGGGATGTGCAGTGGAAACTCTTTTAAATTCTGATATATTAGTAAAGTCTCCCTTAGATGCCTTGGATTTAATTTTAAATCCTAAAAGATTAATAGCTGTTTTGAGGAGTTAAAAATGGAAAAAAAGGTTCTGATATTATGGCTTTTGACCGTACTTTTTTGGGGAGTTTCTCCTGTAATAGAAAAAATAGGATTAAGAAGTGTTGAACCTTTAATTGCTCTTTTTATTAGAACTCTTGCTGCTTTAATTGGAATTTCTGTAGCTCTTCTACTAAATCCTTCTATTAATTTCTCTACCCTAAATTTTAAAAATGTAGGCATTCTTTCGCTCAGCGGTATCATTGCAGGTTTTTTTGGAATGCTTACTTATTTTTCCTTACTTAAAGTAAAACAGGCTTCACAAATTGTTCCTCTAACATCAACCTATCCTTTAGTAGCCACACTATTTGCTATTTTGTTTTTAAAAGAAGAATTCAACATTTATAAAATTTTAGGAACCACCTTTGTAGTGGTAGGAATATATTTATTATTTAAAAGTTAAATTTTAATTCTTTCAAAAAGGAGGTAAAGAATGGAAAGAACTTTAGTGATGATCAAGCCTGATGGTGTTAAAAGAAACCTTATTGGTAAAATAATTAGCATTTTTGAAGAAAAGGGCTTGAAAGTAGTTGCTCTAAAAAAAATGAAACTTTCCAAAGAACAAGCTAAAGCATTTTATATAGTTCATAAAGACCGTCCCTTTTATGAAAGTCTCACAAATTACATAAGTTCTGGTTCAATAGTTGCTATGGTACTTGAAGGAAAGGATGCAATTAAAAAAGTACGTGAAATAATTGGTGCAACAGATCCTGCGGAGGCTAAAGAAGGAACTATAAGAAGGCTTTTTGGTTTGGACAAGGAAAAAAATACGGTACATGGTTCAGATAGTCTTGAGTCAGCTCAAAAAGAAATTAGCTTTTTTTTTAGCGAATCTGAATTAATTGCAGCTGAATAAATGACAGAAAAAGAGTGGCTTGAATATCTTAAAAAATATCTTGTAGAAAATTCTTTGTTATTAAGATCAAAAAGTGAAGACTGTGCAGTAATAAGATTAAGTAAAAATAAATATTTGCTTTTTACTACAGATGCTTTGGTAGAAAAAATCCATTTTCAATTTTCCTATACCTCATTTTTTGATTTAGGAGTAAAGCTTGCCACTTCAAATTTAAGTGATATAGCTGCTATGGGAGGAGATCCTAAATGGGCTCTCCTAACCTTAGGTTCTCCTAATCCTATCGATTCTTCTTGGATTGATCCATTTATGGAGGGCCTTATTTTTACTCTAAAAAAATTCGGAGCCCTTTTAGTAGGAGGAGATACAGTAAAAAGTCCTTTTTTCTTTTTAAATCTGGCCCTTATAGGAGAAGCTAAAAATCCCATATTGAGAAAAGGGGCTAAACCAGGTGAATATATTTTTGTTTCAAGACCTCTTGGAGAAAGTTCAGCTTTTTTAAGACTTATCAAGAATAGATCTTTAAAAGAAATTCCTGAATCTGTAAAATTAGCTCACCTAAGACCTGAACCGGAGATAATTTTGGGGAAAGAACTTTCTGAAAAGGGACTTGCTACTTCAATGATAGATATTTCAGATGGGCTTCTACTTGATCTTTGGAGAATATGTGAAGAAAATGAAACAGGTGCAGAAATTTGGGAAGAAAAAATCCCTGTAGGAAATTTTGCTACTTTAGAAGAAGCCTTATCTGGTGGAGAAGACTATGCCCTTTTATTCACAGTTAAAAAGGAAAATCTTAATACCTTAGAGAGAGTAGCTAAAAAACTTAAAAAAACTTTTTTTAAAATCGGAAAAATAATAAAAGAAAAAAAGCTTTATTTAGTTAAAAAAAATATAAAAATAGAGATTAAACCTGAAGGATACAATCACTTTAAAGCTTCGTAAGTTTCTAAAAGTTGATAAACCCTTTCTTTGTCTTTCTTAAAAGCACCCAAATTTTCTATCTTTAATGTAGCTATGGGTGCTGCAAATTTATCTGCAAATTCTACATCAAAAAACTTAAATCTTTTGTATATATAAGCAGCCATATAGGTATCTCCGCATCAAGTTACATCAACTTCTCTTTCTGGAGGATAAGCAGAATTTTAAAAATTTTTTTCGAAAAAAATCAAAGATCCCTTTCTTCCCATTGTAATAATAACTTCTTTTATATTGTATTTAGCTAATTTTTTCCTGCTTTTTTTAAATTCTTTATTCCTGTTAATATTTTAGCTTCCCTTTCATTTGCTTTTAATATATCTATGTAAGCAAGCCCTTCATCCTTTTCTTCCCAACAAATTTCTTCAATTTTGCCTTCTTTTACATTCCTTACCAATCCTTGAACATCTAAAGATAGGGTTGATCTCTGAGAAAGGTATTTTACAACCTCCAAAGGTATATCCCCTTTTGTGAGAGGTCCGAGATGAAAAATCTTTGCAGAAATATCAGAAAGATCTTCAATAGTAAAGGGAGGAGCTAAACTTCTAACTCTTTGAATTCTATAACTTAAACTTTCTGGATAAATATTTTCAAAGATTGTAGTATTTTCACTATTTTTATAAAAGATTTGAATATCCTTTTTAACTAATTTATAATTTATTTAACAAAGATCTATCTTCCTTTTTTAATTTGGTAACTACAGCTACCTTTAAATTAGGATCCAAATTTTTTAAAGTGAGAGAAAAATAATATACTACTCCTCCAGGTAGTTCTCTTCTTTTTTACCTATAATTACTATATCTTTTGTAATATGACCAACAACACAAATATCAAACACAAATTAATAATAAATCAATTTTGCAAAATTGAAAGGGAGAAGGTAAAGCTTTATCCTTCTCCCTTTTTATTTAAACGATCTTATTTTTCAACATTAATTTTAATTACTTTTTTCTTTTCTTCTGGTTTCTTAGGTAATACTATCTTTAACACACCATTTTTATAGGTTGCTGATATTTTTTCCTCTTCTACTTCACAAGGTAGCTGAATTGATCTCATAAAACTTCCATAATATCTTTCCATTCTATAAAAGTTTTCTTTCTTTTCTTCCTCTTCTTTTTTCTTTTCACCTTTAATTACTAATACATTATCAGATAAACTAATTTCTATATCTTCAGGATTTACACCAGGAACATCAACTTTTACTACTATTTCATTATCTGTTTCTGAAACATCAATTGCTGGTACCCATTCTATACCTTCAAATCTCTCAGTTAACCAACCTTTACCAAAAAATTCTTGCCATATACGATCCATTTCTCTTTTTAATTCTTGTAATGGACGCCATAAAATTAAATCTGCCATATTTCTCACCTCCTTTTATGTTTTTTTATTTTTAGTTTATGTTTAAAATAAGCATGATTTATTATTTTTCAAGTAGTTCAATTTATATATTGAAACTTAAACAATCGTAATTATTTTTAAATAAAAAATCTTTTGAATAGGAGGTTTCAGAAAATGAAACTTGAAAAATTTACCTTTAAAGCTCAGGAAGCCTTACAAAGTGCTCAACGTTTAGCTGAGTCTTATAATCATCCACAACTTGAGCCAGAACATCTTTTAAAAACTCTTGTTGAACAAGAAGGAGGAATAATCCCCACCATCCTTGACCGATTAGGAGTTAATTCAAAAATTATTTCCTCTGATTTGGATGAGATTTTAGAAAAATTCCCCAAACTTACCTATGGGACCTATCAATTATATCTTTCTTTAAGTTTAAAGCAAATTCTTGATAAAGCTGAAAATTTGGCAAAGGAAATGAGGGATGAATATATTTCTACTGAACATCTATTTTTGAGTATTATTGATAGTCCAACAAGAGCTGGAGAAATTTTGAGAAAAAGAGGAATTACTTTCAGCAATGCTAAAGATGTAATTATGAAAATAAGAAAGGGACAAAGAATTACAGATCAAAATCCAGAAGAAAAGTATCAGGCTTTGGAAAAATTTGGTAGAGATCTTACAGCACTTGCCAAGGCTGGGAAACTTGATCCTGTTATTGGAAGAGATGAAGAAATAAGAAGGGTTATGCATATTCTTTCCAGAAGAACCAAAAATAATCCTGTTCTTGTGGGAGAGCCAGGAGTTGGTAAAACAGCTATTGTAGAGGGACTTGCTCAAAGAATTGTTGCAGGAGATGTACCTGAAGTTCTAAAAGACAAAAGAATTATTCAGTTAGATTTGGGAGCATTAATTGCTGGAACAAAATTTAGAGGAGAATTTGAAGAAAGACTAAAAGCTGTTTTGCGTGAAATTCAAGCAAGTGAAGGAGAAATCATTCTTTTTATAGATGAGATTCATACAATTGTTGGAGCAGGGGCTGCTGAAGGAGCAATGGATGCTGCTAATATGCTTAAACCTGCTCTTGCAAGGGGAGAATTAAGATGCATTGGTGCAACAACTATAGATGAATACAGAAAACACATAGAAAGAGATCCTGCGCTGGAAAGAAGATTTCAACCTGTTTACGTGGATGAACCAACTCCAGAAGAGGCTATTGCCATTTTAAGAGGATTAAAAGAAAAATATGAAGTTCATCATGGAGTTAGAATTACCGATAATGCTATTATCTCTGCAGTTATGCTTTCCCACAGATATATTACTGACAGATTTCTTCCTGACAAAGCTATAGATTTAATAGATGAAGCTGCTGCAAAACTTCGTATTGAAATAGATTCCATGCCTACAGAAATAGATGAAATAGAGAGAAAAATTAAACAGCTTGAGATTGAGAAAGTAGCTTTGGAAAAAGAAACTGATCCAAAAGCTAAAGAGAGATTGAATAAACTTCTTGAGCAATTAAACGAACTTAAGCAGAAAGCTGAATATTTAAAAGCTCGATGGTTGAAAGAAAAAGAGATTATTCAAAAAATTAGAAAATTAAAGGAAAAAATTGATCAGCTTAAAATTGAGGCTCAACAGGCTGAAAGACAGGGCGATTTAAATAGGGTTGCTGAAATCATATATGGAATTATTCCACAACTTCAAAAAGAATTAGAAGAAGAAAATAAAAAATTAGAAGAACTACAAAGAGAACATAAATTTTTAAAAGAGGAAGTAGATGCTGAAGACATAGCTGAAATTGTTTCTAAATGGACAGGAATTCCTGTAAGCAGACTCCTTGAAAGCGAAAGAGAAAAACTTTTAAGAATAGAAGAAAGAATAAAGGAAAGGGTGGTTGGTCAAGATCATGCTATTTCTGCAATAGCAAATGCCTTAAGGAGAGCAAGAGCAGGTTTAAAGGATCCAAGAAGACCCATCGGTTCATTCCTTTTTATTGGTCCTACAGGTGTAGGAAAAACAGAACTTGCAAAGGCATTGGCAGAATTTATGTTTGATACAGAAGATGCTATGATAAGAATTGATATGACAGAATACATGGAAAAACATTCAGTTTCAAGATTAATCGGTGCACCTCCTGGATATGTAGGGTATGAAGAAGGGGGACAACTCACTGAAGCAGTTAGAAGAAAACCTTACTCTGTAATCTTATTTGATGAGATTGAGAAAGCTCATCCTGATGTCTTTAATATTCTTCTACAAATTCTTGATGATGGAAGACTAACAGATGGAAAAGGAAGAACTGTCAATTTTAGAAATACTATTATAATTATGACTTCTAATATAGGTGGATTTTATTTCCAAGATTTATCTCTTACCCGTAAAGAAATAGAAAGCAGAATTTTTGAACTTCTAAAGACTACCTTTAGACCAGAATTTTTAAACCGCATTGATGAAATAATAATCTTTAATAATTTGACAAGAGAAGATATAATTAAAATTGTAGATATTCAAATTAAATACCTTAATGAGAGACTTGCTGAAAAGGGAATGTTTTTAGAATTAACTGATAAAGCTAAGGAACTTCTTGCAACCTATGGATATGATCCTCTTTTTGGAGCAAGACCTCTCAAGAGAACTATACAAAAATATATTGAAAACGCTTTAGCTTTAAAGATTTTAGAAGGAGCTTTTTCTGAAGGAGATAAAATAATAGTTGATGTAAATTCTGCTGGAGAATTTGAATTCAGAAAAGCTGAAGAAGTAGAAGAATTAAAGAAGATTGCCCTTCATTAATGAAAAAATATAAAATAGTTTTTTTCGGGAGTCCTGAATTTGCCATACCTTCTTTAGAAGCACTCTATGAAAATGAAGATTTGAAAGCTGTTGTTACTCAATCTGATAAACCAAAGGGAAGGGGTTTAAAACCCTCTCCTTCTCCTGTTAAAGCCTGGGCTTTATCAAAGGGCTTAAAAGTATTAGAACCTTTAAAACTAAAAGATCCTCAATTTATTGAAACTATAAAAAGTTTTTCTCCAGATCTTATTGTCGTTTGTGCCTACGGTAAAATAATTCCTAAGGAACTTTTAGAAATTCCTAAATTTGGTTGCTGGAATATCCATGCCTCTCTTCTACCAAAGTATAGAGGTGCTTCACCCATTAATTGGGTAATTTTAGAAGGAGAAAAGGAAACAGGTGTAACTATTATGCTTATGGATGAAGGACTTGATACAGGACCTATTCTTTTACAGAAAAAAATTGAGATTTCTGAAAAAGATACAGCTATAACCCTCTCTCAAAAATTGGCTCAACTGGGAAAAGAAGCTATTCTTGAAGCAATAGAACTTCACAAAAAAGGACAATTAAAGCCAGTTGATCAGCCAGAAGAAGGAATTTCTTGGACTCCTATTTTAAAAAAAGAAGATGGTTTCTTTACCTTTGAAGAACCAGCTAAAATAATAGAAAGAAAAGTAAGAGCCTTTTTACCTTGGCCTACTGCTTATACTTATTATAAAAATAAACTTTTAAAAATCTTTTCAGCAAAAACCGTATCTTTTCATCATAATGAAAAACCTGGAACTATTTTAGATATTAGCAAAGAGGGGATACTTGTTGCTACATCAGAAGATGCAATTTTGCTAAAGGAAGTTCAATTAGAAGGTAAGAAAAAAATTTCTGCTTACGAATTTGCTTGCGGTCAAAGATTTAAAAAAGGTGATCTTTTGGAGTAAGTCCAGGTATTTTTCCTCTGTGTAAAATTTTTAAAATGGGAGAGGCAATAAATATGGAACTATAAGTTCCTACAATAAATCCTATAGTTAAAGCAAAAGCAAAATCTCTAATTACAATTCCTCCAAAAAGAAGAAGGCTTAATGAACCAAAAAGAGTCGTAATAGTAGTAATAATAGTTCTTGCAAGCACTTCATTTATACTCATATTTATCAATTCATCAAAGTTCTTAAATTTTTTACTCAAAACATTTTCTCTTATTCTATCAAAAATAACCACTGTATCAGTTAAGGAGTAACCAGCAAGAGTTAGTAATGCAGTAATAAAAAGAAGATTTATTTCTTTTCCCAAAAGATAAAAAATTGCCAGAGTTATTAAAACGTCATGAAATGTAGCTACACCAGCAGCTAATCCAAAATTAAAATTAAATCTGAAGGTAAGATAAAAAATAATTCCTATTACAGCACCTAAAATAGCAAATGTAGCTTTCTTTTTTAATTCTTTACTTATAGTGGCTCCTATTTCTTCTTTAGCCAATAAACTTAATTTGTATTCTGGACAACGGTTTTCAAGGGCTGTTAAAATCTTATTTACTTCTTCAGTAAGCGATTCTTTGGAACTTTTCAATTTTAAAAGTATCATATTTTCACCCTTAACATCCTGAATAACAAAATCTTTTAAACCTTCTTGAGAAAGTGCTTTTCTTATCTTATCAAGAGAGGGGGGTATTTCACTTTTTAAATAAAGAAGAGTTCCTCCTGTAAAATCTATACCAAGATTGGCCTTCCCTCTGAAAGCCTGGATAAATGCCAATATACCAATTATACACAAAATAAGAGAAATCACTGCAAAAATTTTTTTGTATTTCATATAATCAAATTTGGGATTTCTTATAATTTCAAAAAATTTAATTTTAAATTCCCTTCCTTTCTCGTATAAATATTCATAAAATATCTTGGTTGCAAAAATGGCTGTAAATAAATTTACAATTATAGAAACAGAAAGGGTTACTGCAAAACCTTTGATTGGTCCTGTTCCAAAGGTAAAAAGAATTAAAGAAGTTATTAAGACTGTAATGTGGGCATCAAAAATAGTCCAGAAGGCTCTTGAATATCCTTGAAAAATAGACGAATAGGTACTTCTTCCCAATTTCAATTCCTCTCTAATTCTTTCAAAAATTAAAACATTGGAATCAACTCCCATTCCAACGCTCAGGATGATCCCAGCAATTCCAGGAAGGGTTAAGGTTGCTTGAAAGGCTGATAAAATAGCTAAAAGAAAATAAACGTTTAAAATTAGTGCCAAAACTGCTATTACTCCAGATATCCTGTAATAAATGGAGGTAAAGATAATTACGATTAATGCTCCTATTAATCCTGCTACAATTCCTTTTTGGATAGAATCCTTTCCCAGTGAAGGTCCGATAGTAATATTTTGCAAAATTTTAACTGGTGCAGGCAAAGCCCCTGCTCTTAAAACAAGAGCAAGGTCTGATGCTTCTTCCATAGTAAAACCACCTGTAATCTGAGCATTCCCACCTGAAATTTTTTCTCTAATAACAGGGGCAGATCTTACTACCTCATCAAGAACAATTGCAAGTCTTTTCCCCACATTTTCTCCAGTAATCTGCTCAAAAATTTTTGCTCCTCTTGAATCAAATTGAAGCCATACATATGGTTCGTTAAATTGAGGATCTATTCTAACTTGAGCATTTTTAAGATAGGTACCTGTAAGAATGGCTTCTTTTTTAAGAATAATCGGTTTTTTTATTATTTTCCCTGTGATTCTGTCTTTTTCTATCCAAAAATAAAATTCCGAATCTATAGGAATATAAGGTCTGATAAGTTTTCTCCACTCTTCCAAGGGTGCATCAAAGGAAAGATTTTTTTCTCTTGCCAAAGAATTAACAAGAGCATTTAAATCTAATTTTTGCATGGTTTCTTCATCTACTAATTTAAATTCTAACTGGGCTGTTTGCCCAACCACATTTATCGCTCTTTGAGGATCTTTTAAACCTGGCAGCTGAATTACTATTTTATCAGTTCCCTGTTTAGTGATAATAGGTTCTGCTACTCCAAACTGATCAATTCTGTTTCTTATTACCTCAAGAACCTGATCTAAGATATGCTCCTTTATATAAGAAACCTTCTCCTGAGATAAACTAACTTCTACAATATAGGTATTTCCTTCCTTTCCTTCTTTAAGTATTTGCAATTCTTTAAAGCCTTTCATTATGTCGTCTTTGAATACTTTTAAGTCTTCCTCTTTATAAAACTTGAAAGTTGCCTTTTTTTTGTCAGGAAGGGATTCAAAATTAATAGATGCTCTTACCAGCTGAGTCTTGATATCCTGTAAATAATTATCAAATTGATTTTCTAAAGCCTTTTCCAAGTCCGGTTGCAAAACTAAATGAACACCACCTTTCAAATCAAGTCCAAGTTTTAGCTCGCCTCTGTAAACATATTTTTTAAACCACGGAGGAAGATCTTTTATAAAAGTAGGCAAGATTAAAAAAAGGGAAAATAATATTAGAAAAATTAAAAGTCCTATTTTAAATTTTAATTTCAGTGACAAGGCTCAAACCTCCTAATCTTAATTACATTCCAGTGCCAATTCAATATTTTTCAAATTATATTTTAAAAGTTCTGTATAGCTTCCTGGTATATAATAGGTCCCACCAGACCAGAGTTTAATTACCTTTATACCTTCCTTTTCAAAAAATTTTTTATACCTTTCAAATTCCGGATCTGTTAAGAATACAATTTTCCTTTTTCGCAATTTAAGTCTTTCTATCATTTCTGATACAGTTTTTATACTTGCCTCCCCTTCTTTATGGTAACCTTTAAGAAGAGTTATCTCCTTTATTCCTGAATTCTTAAGAAGGTAACCAAAAACAGGATGCCCCAAAATATAAATTTCTTTATATTTACAAAATCTAAGCCTCTGATAATTTTTTTGAATGTTTTCTATGGATTTCAAAAATAAAAAAGCTCTCGTCCTATAAAGTTCTTTTTTTGAAGGGTCTTTTTTACTTATATATTCTGAAAGTTCCTTAGCTAAAATTTTTACTCTTTCCAAATCAAACCAAAGATGGGGATCTAAAAATTTTGTCTCTCCTCTTGCAAGACTAATAGTTTCTTTATTTTTTCTTAATTCATATACTCTTTTAGCCCAAGCTTCACTTCCTACAATTATAACCAAATCTGCAGTTTTAATTTTCTGCCACTGATATAAGGTGGGTTCATAAAAATGAAAATCCTCTTTTTCACTCTGAAGCTGATAAATTTTATGACCACTTATTATTTCTTTTACAATTTTTTCTAAAGCTTGATTTGAGACCACAATTTCAAGGGCGTAAAGATGAGATTTAAAAAAAAGAATTAACCCAAAAATTATAAATATCCAAAAAAACTTGATTTTTTTCATAGCTTTTTAATATTTTACTCAGGAAGGGTTACAATTTCTATTTTTTTCTTAGAAAAAACTTTTTCTTTTTTAATGGTTTTAATAGACAATAGGTTAGTTTGTAAAATTTCTCTTTTACCAAAAGGTACCTTTAAAGTATAAATTGTATCAGGTGGGGTTACTCTTTTTCTAAGTTCTGCATTCAAAAGTAAAAGCAAGTTATAGTCAATTTCTCCAGCTACAGAAAATACTCTTAAATCCACTCCACCATTTACTTTGATTTCTTCATAATCAAGAATTCCATTTTCTACTGCTGAAAACCCATATTTTTCAGGCTCTTTTGCTATCAAAGTAATTGCCATCCATTGAGGTAAATATATGCTTGTTTCAACCGGTATATTATCTGAATTTATAATTTGCCAGTAATCAGCAAAATTTTTTGCTTCTAAAATCCTTTTTAACTTACCGACTCCTGCATTATAACTTGCAATAGCTATTCTCCAGTCTCCAAAAATATTATATAAAGCTTTTAAATATTTAGCTGCTGCATAAGTAGATTTAATAAAATCCCTCCTTTCATCAATCCATTCATCTATTTTTAAACCATAACTTTTTGCGGTAATTTCCATAAATTGCCATATACCTGCTGCACCTGCAGGTGAAGTAGCTAAAGGATTACAGCCACTTTCTATATAGGCAAGATAAACCAAATCTTCAGGAAGATTAAATTCCTTAAAAATTACTTTAAAATAAGGCAAAAACAAAGAACATCTTGCAAGCCATCTTTCTATAACTTCTTTTTTTTCATTTTTATAATAATTTAAAAAATAAGCCACCTGAGCATTTATATCAGGAGGCAAATTTTTAACAATTTCAGGAGGTAATTCTCCGATAGCCTCATATGCTTCTTCTTGATAAAATTCCTTATTTAGCAACTCACTTTGTGAACCAGCTTGAAAAGGAAAAGAAATTAAAAAAATTAAAAAAATTAACCCAACAAAGATTCTAAAATACATTAGAAAGAACCTCCATATTTATATAAGTATCCTCTTCATTATGAGCCTCAGAAACCAATAAAGGCTTAATATTTCTTTCCTTAAAAAAATCAAATATTTTATCAAATTTTATTTTTCCTTTTCCTATAGCAAGATGGTCATCATATTTTCCTAAATTATCATGGCAGTGAATCTCTTTAATATAGGGATAAAGAATATTTAGCCACTCTATTTCCTCTCTTTCTGAAAAAACTCTTGCATGAGCAGGATCAAAACACCAAAAAAGTCTATCTTTAAACTTTTCGAAAACTGGTTTTAAAAACTCTGGTTCTGGCTCAAAAACATTTTCTAAAGATACCACTAATCCTAATTCTTCTGCAAAATTTAAAACTTTCTCCAAGCTCTCAATAAAACTTTCTCTCCATTCTTTTTTTGCCTCTCTATGATAATCCATATGATAACCAGAATGCAAAACCAGATTTAGAGGTTCAAAAAGAGAGGCTCTTTCCATACCAAGAAAGGTTCTTCTCAGACTTACTTCTTTTATCCAAGGGTCTAAGGCTCCTAAGGAAAGATCCATAAAAGGTAAATGAATGGTTGTTTTTATTTCTGCCTCTTTTAGTTTTTTAGCTATTTTTTTAAAATCAAAATAAGAATAGCTATCAAGTGCTTTTGCATTCAAAGCTATTTCTATATTTACTCTTTTTTCTAAAACTAAGGGTAAATATCTGTTTATCAAAAGCTCCCAAGGGATAGAAATAAAAATAGGCTTTTCCATGTTTATGCTCCATAAAATTCCTTTATAGAAAAAATAACATAATTTACTTCGTCTTTAGTTAAATAGGGATATAAAGGTAAACTCAATACTTCTTTTGCTAATTTTTCGGTTACAGGTAGATCTCCATTTTTAAAGTTGAATTTTTTGTAAACAGGTTGTAAATGAAGGGGTTTATTATAATATACCCCAGTTATTATACCTTTATTTTCTAAAAATTTTTTCAATCTATCTCTGTTTTTAGCTCTTACGGTAAATAAAGAATAAGATGAGAAATAATCTTTTGGAAAATAAGGAAGTTTAAGATAGGGAGATAAATCTTTTAAACCTTCCATATATTTTTCTACAATAGCTTTTCTTAAAGCTATTTCCTTTTCAAAATATTTAAATTTTATTAATAAAATTGCACTATGGATTTCATCTATCCTGCCGTTTAAACCGTGATACTCATAAAAATAAGGTTTTGTCTGCCCATGTTCCTTTAAAATTCTTACTATTTTTGCCAGTTTTTTATTAGAAGTAAAAACCATTCCTGCATCACCAAAAGTAGAAAGAGGTTTGGTAGGGTAAAAGGAAGTTGCAGAAGCAATACCAAAGGTCCCTGCTTTTTTATTCCCTATTTTTGCTCCAAAAGCCTGACATATATCTTCAATTAAATAAATTCCCTTTTCTTCACAAAATTCCTTAATTTCTTTCAAACGAGCTGGCAAACCAAAAAGACTTACTGCTATAACTGCTGAAATTTTTTTTCTCTTTTTCTTTAATTTTTCATAGTTTTCTTTTAGGCTTTCTAAAGAGAGATTATAAGTTTCTTCCTCCACATCAACAAAATGAGGAATGAGTCCAGCTCTTACTACTACTTCAGCAGTAGCAACAAAGGTAAAAGAAGGTAACAAAACATAAGTATTTTGAGGAAGATCAAGAGCTTTTAAAATAAGAAAAAGGGCTTCTGTGCCTGAAGAAACTCCTATAGCATATGGTACATTTAAGTAATTGGCTAAAACTTCTTCCAACTCTTTTGTTTGCGGACCATTTAAATAAATTCCACTTTCAAATACTTTTAAAACTCTCTTTTCCAATTCCTCTTTATAAACTTGGTAGCTTCTTTTTAGATCTATAAAAGGGATTTTTTTCATTAGTTTAATAAACTTTTAAAAACTTGAAATAAAAATTTGCAATAATTATACTTTAATTTTTAAGAATTTCCAAATTAAAAATGAAAAAAGTTCTTTTTTATAGAAGAGGGGCTTTAGGAGATACCCTTCTCACTTTTCCTATCTTTGAAGTTTTTAAAAAAAAGGGATATTATATCGTGGCTATAGGAAATACAGATTATTTAAAAATTGCTAAAGAAATAAATTGGGTTGATGAAATATATAGTGATTTTTATAAAGATATTTTTAAAAAAGATTATGAACTTAGAATCATATTTTCTAAAAATGAAGGATTTCATCCTTTCCCCTCTGAAAGATTGTGGATAGTTGATTATTATTTTGATCTACTAAAGTTGGAGAAGGAATTTTCTTTTATTTTACCTATAAAAGATCACATAGAGAGTCCTTTGAAGGATAAAGTAGTTTTACATCCAGGAAGCGGTTCTTTTAAAAAAATTCCCCACTTTTCTCTCTTTGAAAAAATAGAAGAATATCTTTACTCCAAGGGCTTTGAAGTTATATATTTAGTTGGGGAAGCTGATAGCTGGATAAAAAATTTTACTCAAAATTTTTGGGAATGTTTAGATCCTCTGATTATAGCTAAAGCTCTTAAAGGAGCTAAACTTTTTGTAGGAGTTGACAGCGGAATTTCTCATCTTGCAAGTTACTTAGGAATCAAATCTTTTATTTTCTTTGGTCCCACTGATCCAGTTGTATGGAAACCAATCGGGAAAAATTATGAAATAATTTCTTTAAATTTAGACTGCAGCCCCTGTTTCCCAAAGGTATGTGAAAAAAGATTTTGTTTAGATACTGAGTCTCTTTTTAATGCATTCCTTAAATTTTTGAAAATTAATAAATTTTTTCAATAAATTTTCAAATTTTTATTGATATTTTTTATTAGATTTCTTGAATTTTAAAAGATAAATTATATAAAAAATTTGGTTTTTTTGGGGGTTATAAAATGAAGGAAATTAATGCGAAGGGACTTCCCTGCCCTCAACCAGTAATTAAAACAAAAGAAGCTTTAGAAAGTTTGAAAGAGGGTGAAAAACTTAAAGTAATAGTGGATAATGAGACAGCTTTAAAAAATGTTCAAAAATTTGCTACTTCCCAGGGTCATAAAATTTTATCTATAGAAAAGATCAATTCAGATTTTTTCATAATCATTGAAAAAAGGACAGAAAAAGGTGAGGAAATAACCGTTACCTGTGAGATAGATACAAAAAAAGAAAGAGGGCTATTTGTTATTGTTGCTACCGACACTATGGGAAAGGATGAAAGTTTAGGTAAAATTCTCATGAAAGCCTATTTTGAAACCATGCTTGCTCATAATCTCTTTCCTAATAGGATTTTTTTTATGAATAGAGGTGTTTTCTTAACAACTCAGGATGAAGAAATTATTCCTTTACTTAAAGACCTTGAAAAAAAGGGTGTTGAAATTTTCAGTTGCGGAACCTGTTTAAAATATTATAATTTAGAAGATAGATTAAAAGTTGGATATAGAGCAGGAACTGACGTATATTTAGAAGGAATCTTTTATTTTAAAAAGACTATTTGGATTGGGTAGGAGGGGTTATGAAAGTAGGTATCCTTATGGGAAGTGATTCAGACCTTCCTGTAATGAAAGAAACTGCAGAAATTTTAGAATCCTTTGATATTCCTTATGAAATTTCTATCATTTCTGCACACAGAACACCGGAGAAAGCTTTAGAATATGCAAAAACTGCTGAAGAAAGGGGGCTTGAAGTAATAATTGCAGGTGCAGGAGGAGCAGCTCATCTTCCTGGAGTAATAGCTTCTTTAACTACGCTTCCAGTTATAGGTGTTCCCATAAAGAGTAAAACTTTAGATGGGCTTGATTCTCTTTTATCCATTGTTCAGATGCCAGCTGGAATCCCTGTTGCTACAGTAGCTATAAATAATGCTAAAAATGCAGCACTTCTTGCGGTTCATATACTTTCCATAAAATATCCAGAATTAAAAGAAAAATTAAAAAATTATAGAGAAGATCTTAAAAAAATCGTAATAGAAAAAAATGAAAAACTTCAAAATTTAGGATATAAAAAATTTTTAGAATCCACTTAAATACTTAAAGGCTCTCTTCCCTATATCTTTTCTGTAATGAACCCCTTCAAAGTGAATCATTGAAACTGCCTTATAAGCTTTTTCAATAGCAGAAGGAATATCTTTATCAAGAGCGGTTATTCCTAAAACCCTTCCTCCACTTGTATAAAATTCATTATTAATTTTTTTTGTTCCAGCATGAAAAACAATAACTCCTGGGATCTGTAAAGCTTTATCCAGTCCTTCTATCTTCTTTCCCTTTTCATATTTTCCAGGATAGCCTTTACTTGCCATAACCACACAAACTGCTGCTCCTTCTTTTTCCTTTAAATCTACTTTATTAAGATTTCCTTCTAAAACTGCTTCTATAATTTCAAGGAAATCATTTTCTATACGAGGTAAAATAACCTGAGCTTCGGGATCTCCAAGTCTGCAGTTAAATTCAAGTACATAGGGCTCTTTATCAACTATCATTAAGCCTGCATATAAAAATCCCAAATAGGGATGTCCTTCTCTTTCAAGAGCTTTTAGAGTAGGGGCTACTATCTTTTCTTCTATCCTTTTTTTCAATTCCTGATCTATTAAAGGAGTTGGTGAATAGGCTCCCATTCCTCCTGTATTAGGTCCCTCATCATTGTCAAGAAGTCTTTTATGATCCTGAGAGGTTGGTAAGGTTTTAAAGTTAAAGCCATCTGTAATTACAATGTAAGAGGCTTCCTCACCCACAAGTTTTTCTTCTATTATGATTTTATTCCCAGCTTCTCCAAAAATTTTTTCTTCCATTATTTTTTCAACTGCCTTAATTGCCTCCTCTTTTGTTTCACAGACAAAAACCCCTTTTCCAGCACAAAGTCCATCAGCTTTCACAACTATGGGAGCTCCTTTTTTCTCAATATAAGCTTTAGCTTTTGATGGTTCATCAAAGACTTCAAATCTTGCTGTAGGAATTCCTGCTTTATTCATTATTTCCTTAGCAAAAGATTTACTACCCTCTATAAGAGAACTAAAACTATCGGGACCAAATACTTTAATCCCTTCTTTCTCAAGATTATCCCTTAATCCTTTTACCAGTGGTTCCTCTGGACCAGGAATTACAAGATCAATTCTTTTTTCTTTACAAAATCTGGCAATATTTTCAAAATCTGTTACAGAGATATTTTCTGTTGTTTCTGCTATTTCTGAAATTCCTCCATTTCCAGGAATACAGAATAATTTTTCAAGTTTGGGGCTTTTAGAAAGAACATAACAAATGGTATGCTCTCTTCCACCTCCCCCTAAAACAAGTACCCTCATTTTAACACCTCTTTTTAAATTTAATCTTAATTAATTTTTATTATAGATATTTTTTAAATGTCAATCCTTTAAATTTATGAACCATTAAAGCCATAAGAAATATTCCACCTATTTGGGTCCAAAGAAAGGTTTGTCTAAAGGTATCTTGAAAAGCAAAACTTAAAGCTTGAATATATTCTGCTTTATAAAGAAGAGCTTTTACCTTTTTTAAAGCATAGGCTTCAGAAAAATATTTTTGAGCCATATTCCACCATTTTTCTATAAATATGTTTATATATCTAAGCTCCTGAAGTTCTGTAATTCTTAAAAAATGATAATTTGTTCTTTTCTCAAGAGTATTAGTAGCAATAGCAATTCCTATTGAACCACCCACAAATCTCTGATAATGAAATAGTACCACTCCCAGTCCTGTTTTTTCTCCCAGATTTCTTAAAGCTAAAGTAGTTAAAGGAGCAAAAAAGCAACCCATAGCGATCCCCATAGGAATGGTCAAAATTGCTGCTTTTAAAGCTGAAGTATAATAGTTTAATTTTGGTAAAAGAAAAATAGTTGTAAAACTAAGAATTAAGAAATTAGCAAAAAGAATAAATATAGGAGAAAGTTTATCAGAAAGTCTTCCTGAAATAATAGCAAAAATACCTGTAAAAGAAGCATAAGAAAGCATATGGAGTCCAGCCTGAAAAGTAGTAAGTCCTTTTAAATTTTGATAATATAGGGGAATTAAATAAAACACCTGATACATTACAAATCCCAAAATAAAAAATTGAAAAGCCATAGCTAAACCAAATTCTGGAATGGTATAAATTTTAAGATCTATAAGGGGTTTTTTACTTATAAGTTCAGAGGCAAAAAAGAGAGAATAGAAGGTTAAACTTAAAATTAAAAAAGAAACAATAAAAGTTGACTGAAACCAACCATATTGCTGACCCTTTGAAACAGCTATAAGTAAAAAAATAGTAGCAAGAGAAATAAAGCTATAGCTTATAAAATTAAAGGAAAATTCTTTTCTTTTTCCTAATGCATAAGGTAAAAAAGAAATAGCTGCAACTAAATCAAAAATTCCAATAGGGACATTCACATAAAATGCCCATCTCCAGGATATATATTCTGTAAGGAATCCTCCCACTGTTGGTCCCAAAGCTGGTGCAAAACTTACTCCCAGACTATAAATCCCCATTGCAGTCCCTCTTTTTTCTGGAGGATAAACTGCAAGAAGAATAGTTTGAGCTGTTGCCATGATAAACGCTTCTCCAATACCTTGAAGACTTCTAAAAATAATCATTTGAGGTAGACTATGTGCAAGTCCACAAAAGGCACTAAAAGTTACAAAAAGTACTAGGCCTGTTGTATAACAAAAAGCATATCCTACATATCTTGAAAAATTTTCCACAAAAAGAAGAGCTATAGCTGCGGAAATCATGTAACTTATACCAACCCACTGAACCCCATATAAATCTGTAGAAAGAGGACCAAGAAGTTTTGGCATTATAGTATTTACTACCGTGGTATTAAGAATAGCCATAAAATGACCAATCATAAGAGTAATAGTAATAGCTATCCTTTCAAAAGTAGAAATTTGATTATAAAATTCTATAGGTCTCATTTAAATTAAAAATTTGCCTTAAGTTTTACATATTTCCCAGGTAAATTTTCAACTAATCCTTTAAGTTCTAATTCTGTTAAAATGGAAAGAATTTCAAAAGGTGGCCTATCTACTTTGGCAAAAATCTCTTCTACATGTTGAGGGTAAAAAGATAAATGCGAAAGTATCTCCTTCTCTTCCTCTGTCACCTCAATTTCTTTCTTAATTTTTAATGAGTCAACTTCTTTTTTCCAACCAAAATAATCTAAAATCTCTTCTGGAGAGGTTATCATATTTGCTCCTTCTTTTATAAGATAGTGGGTGCCCTCACTCTGAGAAGAAAATACACTTCCTGGAATAGCAAAAACTTCTCTTCCTTGATTTAATGCCCATTTAGCAGTTATTAAAGTTCCGCTTTTTCTACCTGCTTCTATAACTACAATTCCTTCACAAAGACCGCTTATAATTCTATTTCTCATAGGAAAATTTTCTTTTTTTGGTTTAGTACCAAAAGGAAATTCCGAAATTATAACACCACCATTTTTAATTATTTTTTTAAAAAGTTCTCTATTTTCTGCTGGATAAACAATATCAACGCCACAGCCTAAAACTCCTATTGTATATCCTCCACTATCCAGGGCTCCTATGTGAGAAATACTATCAATTCCTCTTGCAAGACCAGAAACTATACCTACATTGTTCTCTGCTAATTTCTTAGAAAATTTGTAGGCTACTTCTTTTCCATAGGAAGTAGGTTTTCTTGAGCCAATAATAGCAATCAAATTTTTATCCTGTAAAAAATTCCCTTTTACATATAAAAATAAAGGTGGATAGGAAATGGTTTTTAATTTTTCAGGGAATTCTTTATCTTTGATAAAGAGTATTCTTACTTTCTCTTTTTCAGCTTTTTCCAACTCTTTTTGAGCTAAATTAATTATCTCAGTTTCTGAATATTTTTTAAACTTTATAATTTCCCTTATTTCTAATCTTTCTTCAAAATATTTTATGCTTTTAAAAATATTTCTCTCTTTTAGATAAAAACCTAACCAAAGGAGCTTTTCTTCCATTCAGAACCGAAAAGAAATAGAGTTTCTCTCTACTTTAATACTTATCAAACTTCTTAATTGATTAGCCAGGCTTTCCAAATTTTCGTAAATCAAACTATTTATATCTTTATCCCACAAAAATTCTACTTTTTTATCCCTTTTTATCACTATCTTTAAATTAGTATTCTCTTTTAAATTTAAAAAAACTTCTTGGCAGACATTACAAAAAATTCCCCTTAATAGGTTATAGGGAATTTCTACTAAAACTTTTTCTTCTTCAATAATTTCTTTTTTAACCTTATGTTTAAATGGCATGAAAGCCTCCCAAAATAATATTTCCTTTTCTATGATCTCCTTAAGATCCCAAGGACCGGTTTTTTCATTATAAATTTCCTCAAAAGCTGTATCAATCTGATTTTGAAGTTTTTGCAAAAGATTTAGAGCTTTATTTATCCTTTCATGAACTTCTTTATCCAAGTTAAGATTTTTTTTTATAAATATAAGCTGGAGCTCAAGAAAAATCCCCTGTAATGTACCCCTTAAATTGTGAAAATAACCTTGGAGAAGTCCTCCTAAAGCTACTCTTCTACAAAGATTAAAATTTTCTTTCATTTTTCTTTTAAAATTTCTCTCCCAAAAAGAGCCTTTTTAAGGGTCAAAGGGTCTACAAATTGAATTTCCATGCCCATTGGAATACCACAGGCTATTTTAGTTATTCTAACTGGATAATTTTTAAGTACTTCAAGAATATAAGAAGTTGTTGCTTCTCCAGAAAGAGTTGGGGAAAGGGCTATTATTATTTCTTTTATATTTCTCAATTTTATAAGATAAAGCAGATGATCAAGTCCGAGATCCTTTGGTCCTATTCCATCTTTGGGAGAAAGAAGATAATGTAAAACAAAGTAATAACCATTAAATACTCCAGTTTCTTCTATATAAGAAAGATTAACTGGATTTTCAACAATACATAGAAGCTCTGAATCTCTTTTTTCATTTTTACAGATATTGCAAACTTCTTCTTCACAAAGATTTCTACAAAATTTACAGAGTTTAACTTTGTAAGGCAGATCTTTAATAAGTTCTCCCAAGACTTCACAAAGTTCAGGTTTAGATAAAAGAAAAAAAGAAATTCTTGTGGCACTCTTTTCTCCTAATCCAGGAAGTTGAGAAATTGTTTCTATAAGTTTTTTTAAAGTATATGGATATATTCCAGACATAGATTAAAAAAGTCCTGGAATATTTAAGCCTGGGAATTTAAGCCCACCTGTAATTTTAGCTAATTCTTCTTCTACCATTTCTTTAGATTTTTTTAAAGCTTCATTAACCCCTGCAACTATAAGATCTTTCAACATTTCTTTTTCTTCTGGATTTATTAATTCATCCTCAATCTCAATAGAAAGGATTTCTTGTTTGCCATTTGCTATAACTGTAACCATTCCCCCACCTACTTGAACAGTTACTGTCTTTTCTTCAAGCTGTTTCTGTGTTTCTTCAAGTTTTTTTTGAATTTTTTGCATTTCTTTAACTAATTGCTGAAATTGGGGTGGTATTTTCATTTTTTACTCCTTTAAAGGTTGTATATAGGCTATTTTGGCAGAAAGGGTCTTTAAAACTGCTTTTACCTCTGGTCTTTCTTTCACTTCTTCTAAGGTTGATCTTTTTTTTTCTTCTATTTCAATTCTAAAGGGTCTATTAAAATAACTTTCTATTTTTTCTTTTAAGATTTTATAATAAGGTGAATCAACGATGTTTGATGAAGAACTTAATTTTAAAAACACTTCCTCTGCTTTTATTTCAGGTTTAGACAAGCTACTTACTAATCCGTAAAGAGGTAGGCTTTCTTTTTTAATTTCTTCTACAAAATTTTCCCAGCTTTTCTCCTTGATTTCTTTATGTTCTTCTGGAGAACCAATAGAAAAGGAAAAATTATTAATGGAAATCTGATCAAGTTTTTCTATTAAATCTTTTAAGGGAATAAGTTTCCCATATTCGCAAATTTTTAATAGGGCAAGCTCAAACTGAAGCTGAGGGTAGCTACTTTTTCTTATTATTTCAAGATCCTTCACCAAGCTTTGAAAAATTAATAAAATATCCTCAAGTTCATTTTCCAGAACAAGATCTCTAACTACCGGAGTATGGAAACTCATTTTACTTTCCTTAGGAAATGCTTTTATAACTAAAAGTTCTCTAAAAAATTCTGTCAGTTTTTCCATTAGGTATATTAAATCTATTCCTTGATCATAAACTTTTTGAGCAATTTCTAAAGCTTTTTTAAGATTTTTTTCTAAAAGAATACTTGCAAGTTCTTCTATTAATAAAGTCTCATGCCAACCAAAAGCTGAAATTACATCTTCTTTAGTTTTGGTTCCATATGCCATTGCTTGATCAAGAAGAGAAAGAGCATCTCTTAAACTTCCTTGTGCTTCTTTTGCAATAAGTTCCAAAGCCTCTTCCTCAATTTCATAATTTTCTTTTTGGCAAACCTCTTTCAAATATTTAACTATTAAGGGATGTTCCAATCTTCTAAAATCGTATCTCTGACACCTTGAGAGAATAGTGGGTAAAAGTTTATTAGGTTCAGTAGTGGCAAGAATAAAATAAACATGAGAGGGGGGTTCTTCCAGAGATTTTAGAAGTGCGTTAGAGGCTTCTCTTGTTAGCATATGTGCTTCGTCTATGATGTAAATTTTTGCTTTGCCTTTAGCAGGAGCAAATTTTAGATTTTCTATGAGATCTCTTATTTGATCTATTCCTCTATTTGAGGCTGCATCAATTTCTATTACATCAACAAATATTCCTTTACTAATTTCTACACAATTAGAACATGCGTTACAGGGTTCATATCCATCCATTAGATTTTGGCAATTTAAAGATTTAGCAATAATTCTTGCTACTGTAGTTTTACCGGTTCCCTTTATACCCGAAAATAAAAGTGCATGAGAAAGTTTTTGATGTTTAAGAGCATTTGTTAAGGTTCTTACCACATGTGGCTGTCCTATTACTTCTTTAAAAGTTTGAGGACGATACCTACGAGCTAAAACCAGATAAGACATAGGTATATTTTAAAACTTTTTTAAAACTTGACAACTTTACATTTATCAACTTGACAAGCTAATTTTTAAAATTAATTTATAATAAGATTAGCGGGGCGTAGCTCAGTTTGGTAGAGCACCGGCTTCGGG
>PNIK01000059.1 GCA_002877985.1 Thermodesulfobacterium geofontis
AAGGGGAATAACAAATAGGGAATAATTTCACAATTTATTAAAGCTAAAAAATAGGATTGATCTTTGTCTTTATCCTTAGCTCTTTTAAGAAGCAAATTTTCTTTATAACTTTCTATTTTTACATAATGTCCTGTAGCAAATTTTTCTATTTTTAAATTTTTTATAGCAAACTCTAAAACTTTACCAAATTTGATTTTCCTATTACACCAAGCACAAGGATTTGGAGTTAGTCCCTTAGCATAAGAATCTATAAAATAGGAAATAATCTCTCTTTTAAAGGTTTCCTTTAAATCTAAAATATGATGAGGTATTTCAAGTAAATGGGCAATATTTTTTGTTTTCTCAAGGATATTCTTTTGGGATTCAAAAAGTTCAAAGGTAATTCCTATAAGCTCGTATTTTTTTTCCTTTAAGAGATAAGCTGCTACTGCACTATCAAATCCTCCACTTAAAGCAATAGCTATTTTCATTTTCAAATTTAAAGAGTATAATATTTTAGAAAATTAATTTAAAATTATACTATACATCTTTCTAAATCAAATCCTTAGGGGAGAAAGATGAGCGAATTAGAAAAAAAATTTTTGGAAAGTTCTAAAAAAGTCGTAGCTGATAAAGCCAGATTTCCTGAGGAAACAGTAAGAAAAGTTGAAGAAAGACTTAAATCAACAGGTATAAAAATTTATAAGGGACTTAAAAGAATTGATAAAGGAAGACTTGGAATTCCTATATATTTAAGTCTCTATGATATAGATGGACAAAAAATTACTGGAAAGTTTAAACAGATGGGAAAAGGAACTACAGAAATACTTTCTCAGGCAAGTGCTTTAATGGAATTGGTAGAAAGATTTTCCCTTTTTTCCTTTTATAGAGAAGTTCAAAAGAGAGGGATATTAGCTACCTTTGATGAACTAAAAGAGAGGGCTATTCCCTTTGAGATTTTAAAAAAATCCTTAGAAGACGAAGAATCTGAAAATGTTAAAAAATTAGCTTTAAAATATTTAAAGGAGGTGCCCTTTTATTTTGTTAAAGCTTTTGAGGTAAGAACAAATAAAGAAAAATTTATTCCCTTTCACTGGTTTTGGTTAATTTACGAATATAACGGTTCTGCAGGGGGGAATACCTATCCTGAGGCTTCAGTTCAAGCCATATGTGAATTAATAGAAAGACACACCAACGCTCTATCTATAAGAAAAAATACTCCTATGCCTGCAATCAAAAGAGATTCTATTGAAGGAGAAGGGGAAGAATTACTCAAGTGTTATGAAAAATTAAATATAAGATTATGGATAAGAGATATGACCTTTGGCATGCCAGTTCCTACAGTTGCTGTAATGGCTATGGATCCTTCTACTTATCCAGAAAGAAGTGAAATAGTATATGCAGCAGGCACTGCAACTTCTCCTGAAAGGGCATTAATAAGAGCTTTAACAGAGGTTGCTCAATTGGCAGGAGATTTTGATACTGAAGGTAAGTATGAGGAAAGTGGACTTCCCAAATTTAAGACCTTAGATGAGGCAAAAACTGTTATAGAATGGAGTTATGAAATTAATCTTAAAGATCTTCCCAATCTTTATTCTGAGGACCATGTGGAGGAGTTACTCAATCTTTCTCAAAAATTAAAAGAACTTGATTATGAAATTTATTTAATAGATATAACTCATCCACAGCTTAATATTCCTGCAGTTTATGCTATTATTCCCGGTTTTCTTTTTAGGGAAAGAACCCGTATTCCCTATCTTTATCAAATGCTAAGAACCTTAAATTTATATTTACCTAAGGAAAAAATAAAAAAGATTCTTGAGGAACTTTTAGAAGAGATAAAAGACAAGTATTATATTTGGGCATATCTTGGTAATATTTATAAACAAATGGGAAAGGAAAATGAGGCTATAGATTGTTATCAGAGAGCCTTAGAGTTTTCTCCGCCTCCAGAAGATAAAATAGCTATAATTTCTCATCTTGCAGATGCCTATTTTAGAAAGGAAGAATATATGAGGGTTTTAAGTTTAATTGAAATGGCTTTAGAGATTGATGAACTTCCAGAACTTTATAATATTTTAGGAAGGGCTTATTACAAACTGGGAGAATATTTAAAGGCTATGGAAGCATTTTTAAGAGCCATAGATTTAAATCCAGCCTCAGCAATTGATTATGCAAATATAGGATATTGTTTAAAAGCTATTAATTATCTTCCTGTTGCTCAGATTTATTTTAGAAAGGCTTTAGAAATAGACCCAGAATTGACTATGGCTAAAAGAGGATTAGAATATTGTGAAGCCATATTAAACTCTAAAAATTAAAGGAGGGATTAGAAAAAGTGGTATATAAAAAGGGATTATATTTAAAATTTCCTCCCGATATTGTGGATAAACCTATAGTTTATAAATTAGTAAAAGATTATGATTTGGTTTTTAATATTTTGAAAGCAACTATTACTCCTGGTAAAGAGGGAATTATGATAATGGAATTGGAAGGAACTCCTGAAAGGGTTAAGAATGGTTTGGAATATTTAAAAAAAATAGGAGTTGAAGTAAGACCTTTAGAACAACAAATAATTAAAAATGAGGAAAAATGTATTCATTGCGGTAGTTGTACAGCTGTATGTCCTACAGAGGCACTTTATGTAGATAGAGAAACTTTTAAAATTATTTTTGATCCCCAAAAATGTACAGCTTGCGAATTTTGTGTAGCTGTTTGTATTACCAAAGCTATGGAGGTTCATATAGAAGGGAGTGCAGAAAAAATTTTATAAAAAATTTTCAAAAATATTGACTTTTACAATATCTCAAGTATAAATCAAAAATATGGCTAAGCTTGACCCCTTTTTTAAATTAATGGTTGATACACAGGCATCAGACCTTCATCTTTCTGCAGGTAATCCTCCACTTTTAAGAATTCATGGAGAGCTTCAAAGAGTGAAATATAAGGTATTAGAAGAGGATGAACTAAGAGAAATGCTTTATGAAATAGCTCCAGAAGAAATTATTAAAAAGTTTGAAGAAGAAGGAGAAGTAGATTTTGCATACGAAATCCCTGGTTTTGCAAGATTTAGAATTAATTATTTTCGTCAAAGAAAAGGGATTGCAGCTGCTTTTAGACTTATTCCTAATAAAATTAAAACCTTAGAAGAATTGGGGCTTCCTCCACTTCTAAATAAGCTTGCTCTTTTACCGAGAGGACTTGTTTTGGTTACTGGTCCCACAGGTGCTGGTAAATCCACTACTCTTGCAGCTATTATAGATTACGCAAATAGAATGCGTTATGACCATATCATTACTATTGAAGATCCTATTGAATTTGTTCACGAACCTAAGAATTGCTTGGTTAATCAAAGGGAAGTAGGGGTTCATACAAAAAGTTTCGCTAATGCCTTGAGAGCAGCTTTAAGAGAAGACCCTGATATAATTCTTGTTGGTGAAATGCGTGATTTAGAAACCATAGCACTTGCTATTGAAGCTTCCCTTACTGGACATTTAGTTTTCTCTACTCTTCATACTATCGGTGCTGCTCAGACTGTTGCCAGAATAATAGATGCTTTTCCACCTCAGGAAAGAGATCAAATAAGAGTTTCTTTATCTGAAGCTTTAAGAGCAGTTATTTCTCAAACCATGTTTAAGAGAATTGATAAGCCAGGAAGAATAGTTGCTACAGAAATAATGATAGCAACACCTGCTATAAGAAATCTTATAAGAGAAAATAAAATCCATCAAATTCCCTCTCTTATTCAAACAGGTAAAAAATTTGGAATGATGTCCCTTGATGATTGCATTATGGATTATTTAAATAAAGGGTATATCTCCCCTGAGGAAGCATTTCTAAAAGCTATAGATAAAAGTAGATTTTTGCCCTTTATTCAGGATAGAGAAATTGCAGATTTTACAGAAATGCCGGGTTAGAAAATGTTAACAGAACTTGAAATTAAGGAATTAATTTACAGATTGGCATATTTAGAACCAGGTATTTCGGATATCTTTATTCTTTCTGGCTATCCATTACAAATTGTAGTATATGGAAGGGTAAAATCTGTATATTTTGAAGAGTTTCCTATAGAAAAACTTTCTCCCTTTCAAGTAGAAACTATAGCCTTTAATATGCTTAAAGAGGTTCCCCATCTTTATAAAAAGCTTTTTAAGGATGGGTATGCTGATCTTTCATACTTTTTAGATGATGAGACAAGATTTAGAGTTAATATATTTTCTCGTCAGAAAACCTACAACATCATAATGAGAAAATTGGAAAGTAAAGTTAAATCCATAGAGGAGTGGGGATTACCAAAAGTGTTTTATAAAATTGCTCAAGAAAAATATGGAATAGTTTTGGTAACAGGAGCTACGGGACAGGGTAAGACTACAACTTTGGCAGCTATTCTTCACGAAATAAACAAAAATGAAAATGTTCATATTATCACTCTTGAAGATCCTATTGAATATATACATCACCCCATAAAAGCTACTATCAACCAAAGGGAGCTCGGAACAGATTTTAGTTCCTATGCAGAAGGGTTAAGAGCAGCTCTTAGAGAGGCTCCTCATGTTATATTGGTAGGAGAAATTCGTGACAGAGAGACTATGGATATTGCCTTAACTGCAGCAGAAACCGGGCATTTAGTTTTTTCTACTCTCCATACCATAGGAGCGTCTCACACTCTTAATAGGATTTTAGGTTTTTACTTGCCAGAAGAAGAGCATACTATAAGGTATAGATTAGCTGGAGCTTTAAAATGGATTATAGGTCAAAAACTTCTTCCTAAAATTGGAGGAGGAAGAGTTCCTGCATTTGATATTTTATATAATAGTCTAAGAACAAGAGAAATAATTATGACTGGAGAAAAAGAAGGAAGAACCTTTTATGATGTAATGACTCAGGGAGGCGCCTTTGGCATGAGAACCTTTGATCAAGACCTTATTAATCTTTATAAAAATGGACTTATAGAAGAAGATATAGCTATTATGCATGCCATTAGAAAAGATAAAGTAAGTAGAGAAATAGAATTAATTAAAAAACTAAAAAGTAGAGAAGAAATGGAATCTTTTCTGGAACTTGGTGAAAAGGGTGTCAAATGAGTGTAGAATACCGAGATTATCTCATACAAAAGCCTTTATGTCTTATTTACTGGAATTTAAATTCTCCTTATAATATTTTTGAAAAACATTTCTCTAAAGACTTTGAAATTAGAGAAATTAAAAACCTAGATGATTTGTCTTACTGGTGTAAGATAGCTTTAGTAAAAGCGGTTATTTTTGGTGTAAAAGACTTAGAAGAGATAAAAGAAATGACTAAATTTTTAAATGAAAAACTTCCTATTGGCAAAAGAAGAAAAATGTTTTTAATTTATGTACTTCCTGAAGCAAAAACCTTGGACCCAAAAGAGACCTTTTTATTGAGTGCTAATTTAGTTGTTTCTGAAGATCACCTTTCTGATTTTGAAAGAATTTACCAAAGAGCATATCAATACTGGTCTGATTTATATAAAGATTTTCATTTTGCTTTTGAAAAATTTAAAGAGGAAATTTAATTATAAAAAGATTATGATCAGAAAGGCGGTAATACCTGTTGCAGGACTTGGAACAAGAATGCTTCCTGTTACAAAGGTAGTTCCTAAAGAACTTCTTAATATAGTAGATAGACCCACTATTGAATATGTGGTTGATGAAATCATAGCTTCTGGAATAACTACCCTTATATTTATTATCTCTCAAGGAAAAGGAGGAATCATTGATTACTTTGATACTAACTTAAATTTAAGAAGTTTTTTAAAAGAAAGAGGGAAATTTGATCTTCTTAAAAAAGTGGAGGAAGTTGAAGACAAAATAGAACATTTAATAGAGGTGCGTCAGAAAGTTCCGGAAGGTCTTGGTCATGCTGTGCTTATGGCTGAAAGGGCTGTAGAGAATGAACCTTTTGCGGTGGTATTGGGTGATGATTTAGTTGATGGAGACTCCCCTTGTTTAAAACAGATGATAGATATTTATAATCATCTTTCCACTAAAAATCATAGCATTATTGCTGTAGAAGAGGTCTCCAGAGAGGATATTTCCAGATACGGGATTGTTGAGGGTGAAAAAATAGAAAATAATTTAATAAAAATAAAAAGGGTTGTGGAAAAACCTTCTCCAGAGGAAGCACCCTCAAATCTTGCCATTATAGGAAGATATATTTTTGATCCAGTAATTTTTAAATTTTTAAAGAAAATTCCTAAAGTTCATGGAGAATACCAACTTACAGACGCTATTCAGTTAATGATAGAAAATGGTTACGAAGTTTATGCCTATTTATTTAAAGGAATTAGATTTGACACAGGAAATAAAGAAGGCTTTTTTAAAACCTTCCTTCATTATGCTACCAAAAATCCTAAGCTTAAAGAAATTTTGATAAGATTCGTTAAAGAAAACAAAATTTGTTAATGTATTTAGTTGATGTTGTCTTACCTCTTCCTCTTTATCAAAGTTTTTTCTATTTAAGTAAAGAATTTCTTATTCCCGGAATAAGAGTTTTAGTCCCTTTTAGAAACCATCTTTTAATAGGAATGGTAAAGGATTGTTTAAAAGTGACAGAAGAAGAACTTTCTACTGAAATAGATTATAAATGGATAGAGGAACCCTTAGATACTTCTCCTTTAATTCCTCCAACTCTTTTTAATTTTTTAGACTGGGTTTCTCAATATTATATTACGCCTATTGGTCTTGTTTATAAAATTGCCTTACCTCCTGGAGTTTTTTCTTTACCTAAAAGAAGAATTTATCTTACTGAAAAAGGGAAAAAAGCTATAGAAGAAGGCTATTTACCTGAAGAGTTTTCTTTTATAAAAAGAAAAGGCTATAATTTGAAGTATTTTATAAAAAAAACAGGAATTTCTTTAAAAGACATTAATAGATTTAAAGAAAAGGAATGGATTGTTATAAAGGCAGAATTTCCTAAAACTAAAGTTCCTACTGAGACATTTATAAGACTTAAGGATTTAGCTAAAATTGAAGAAGAGTTCTCAAAAAAAGAAATCATAAGTTATCTTAGAGAAAAAATAGAGGTTCCTGAAAAAATTATCAAAAGAAAATTTCCTTTAAAGGAAATAAAAAGTTTATTAGAAGCAGGTGTATTAGAGAAAGTAGAATATCCCAGAATAAGGAAAATAATGCTTTCTTTGGAAATTCCTAAAAAATATGAACTTACTCCTTTACAGAAAGAGATTTTTGAGGGAATAAAAAATTTAATTATTCATGGTGGGTTTAAGCCTATTCTTCTTTATGGTGTAACAGGGAGTGGAAAATCATTCATTTATTTAGAGATTATAAGAGAGATTTTAAAAATTGGGGGAAAAGTTTTAGTTTTAGTGCCTGAAATAGCATTAACAACTTATATGGAAATGTTACTTTTAAACTACTTTAAAGAGAAAATAGCTTTACTTCATAGTGGGCTCTCTCCTTCTGAGAGATTAAGCGAATGGATGCGTATATTAAATGATGAAGTTGATATAATAATAGGCACAAGATCAGCTATATTTGCTCCTATTAAAAAATTAGGGCTTATTATTGTTGATGAAGAACATGATCTCTCTTATAAAGAAGAAACCCTAGCTTGTAAATATCATGCCAGAGACTTAGCTTTAATTAGAGGAAAATTAGAAAATATTCCTGTAATTCTTGGTTCTGCAACTCCAAGTATTAAAAGTTTTTACTTTGCCAAAAAAGGTAAATACCATCTTTTTATGCTAAAAGAAAGACCCTTTGCCAGTTTACCTGAGATTAAATTTGTTGAAAGTAAACCCTTTAAACTTATTTCCGAAGAGCTTAAAAAGGAAATAGAAAAAATGCTTAATAAAGGAAAATCGGTCTTTCTTTATTTAAACAGAAGAGGTTATGCTCCTCTTGTTGAGTGTGAAGAATGTCATTATATTTGGAGTTGTCCTAATTGCGGGATCCCTTTAACCTATCACAAAGAAGAAAATTCTCTTTTATGCCACTATTGTAATTTTGAGATAAGCTCCTTAACAGTGTGTCCTCAGTGTAGAGGGTTTAAAATGAAATTTAAAAAGGCAGGGACCGAAAAAATAGAAGAAGAAATAAAGAAAATTTTTCCCAAAGTAGAGGTTATAAGAATAGATAGAGATGCAGTAAATACTGAAAAAAAATTATTACAAGTATTGGAAAAACTTTATAGAACAGAACCTAAAATTATTGTTGGAACTCAGATGGGTGTTCATGGACATAACTTTCCTGAAGTAGATTTAGTAAGCATTTTAAAAGCTGAAGAAGGATTATTTCTTCCTCACTATAAATCTGGAGAAAGAATTTTTCAATTATTAATGCAAGCGGAAGGAAGAGCAGGAAGAAAAAGAGAAAAAGGAAAGGTAATTTTCCAAAGTTCTATAAAAGATCACTACGCTATAAAATATGCCTTAAAGCAGGATTATGAAAAGTTTTATGAAGAAGAAATTAAACTCAGAAAAAGATTTCTTTTTCCTCCTTTTGTTAGGCTTGTGGTTATAAGGATTGAGGGTATAAAAGAAGAAAAGGTAAAAGAGAAATGTATAGAAGCTAAAAAATATTTGGAAAATTTATTTTCAGAAATGAAGATTAAGGATACAGAAATAATGGGTCCAGCACCTTGTCCTTTCAGAAAATTAAAAGGGTTTTATAGATGGCATATAATTTTAAAAACCAAAAATTATAAGCCAATAAATAATATATTATTTAAGTTTTTAACAAATTTTAAAGTGGTAGGGCTGAAGCTAAATGTTGATATAGATCCAGAGGATTTATTATAAAAATATTTACTTTTTTGAAAAAGGACGTATATTAAATTTTGTTATGCTTAAAACACCTAAATACAAAGTAGAAAAAATTGATTCCTCAAAAAATTATAAAATCTTTTATGAATTTAGTCTTAAACCTGCAGAACTTGAAGCCTATTTAGACGAATACATTGTAGGTCAAAAAGAGGCAAAAACCATTATAGCAACCAAGATCTGTACCCATTTTCATAAAATCAAGAATTTTCTTTTAAAACCTGATAAAGAAGATCAAACTGAATTTATAAAAAATAATATTTTTATTATAGGACCAACAGGAGTTGGCAAAACTTATATGATAAAACTTATTGCTAAAAAAATTGGAGTTCCCTTTGTTAAAGGAGATGCTACTAAATTTAGTGAGACAGGTTATGTAGGAGGAGATATAGAAGATTTGATTAGAGATTTATACTGGGAAGCCAATGGGGATTTAGAGAAGGCTCAATTTGGAATAGTATTTTTAGATGAGATTGATAAAATTGCTTCTTCTGGAGAAACAATAGGTCCTGATATTTCAAGAACTGGAGTTCAAAGAGCCCTGCTAAAACCTTTAGAAGAAACTGAAGTAGAAATTAAAATTCCTCAAGAAAATTACCCCCTTTTTGAAGTTTCAGAACCTCACGGAAAGATAAAAAGAAAAAAAATCACTCTTAATACGAAATATGTACTCTTTATTGTAAGCGGGGCATTTCAAGGATTGGAAGAGATTATCAAAAAGAGAATTAAAAAACAGGGACTTGGTTTTATTTCTGAAATAGAAAGTAAAGAAGAAATAAAGATTAATTATTTAAAATTTGTTACTCCTGAAGATTTAGTAAATTATGGATTTGAAAGGGAATTCGTGGGTAGATTTCCTGTTATTGCTATATTTGAGCCTTTAACAGAAGATGAATTATACGAAATACTTGCTAATCCAAATGATCCTATAGTAATAAATAAAAAAAGAGATTTTAAGGTTTATGAAATAGATCTTGCTTTTACAAATGATGCATTAAGAGAGATAGCTAAAATTGCTTATAAGGAAAATACAGGTGCCCGTGCCCTTGCTCGTATTTTGGAAAGAATTCTTATTCCCTTTGAAAGAACACTTCCTTCTTTATCTATCAATTTTTTGGGTGTAACTAAGGAAATTGTTGAAGATCCATATAAAGTCTTAACAGCTATAAGTAAATCTCCTTATGCTTATAAGTGGAAAGAAAATTATTATAGAGCTTTAGAGGATGAGAAAAAAAGAGTAGAAAATTACTTAACTCATAAGCAAAGATTATTTTCAAAGGACAAATTAGAAATTACGCCAAAAAGATTGGAACTTATATTTAAATTATATAAGGAAAAAGATATAGAACTAAATCGGGCTCTGGAAGAAGTTTTATCTCTCTGGAGACAAATTAAGAATTATGAGATGGCTTTTGAAAGAAAAAACTTTTTTAAAATAATTTTTACTGAGGATGCGGTTGATACCATATTAGAAGCGGTAATTAAAAAAAATTGGGGAGTCTTTTCTTATTGTGAGAGTGTAGTGTCTAAATTGGAATATAGCCTAAATTACTTAAAGGAAATACACGGAAAAGATGTGATTTATATTAACTCTTTAGCTTTTAAGGATCCAGAAAAATTTATAGAGAAATATCTTTTAATTTGAAAAATAATTAAATGGTATATTTAGCTCTTTCAGAGAGTTTATATAATAGATTGGTTAAACTCTTACAGGATCTCAAGATTAAATACAAAGTTATTGAAGATGGTGAAACTTTGTTAGAATTAGCTAAGAAGGAAAAGCCCAAGCTTATTATATTAGAAAAAGATTTGCCTCTCCTTGATGGATTTGCAGTGACACTTTTACTGAAATCTAACGAGAAAACAAAAGAGATACCTATTTTAGCGGTTTGTAAGTGTAAATATAAAGAAGAAGAAATAAAAGCTAAAGATTGCGGAGCTGATGATATAATATTTTGTCCTTTTGAAGAAAAGGAAATTATTGAAAAGATAGAAAAATGGCTAAAGAGGTAATTAAAAAATGATAAGTATATCTAAACTTTATTGTGGTGCAGTTGAGGCACTTGATCATATAAGATATGGAAAGACCTCCCTTAAGGATAAAAGACCTGTAGTTGTTTGGAATGTTACTAAAGCTTGCAATTTGAAATGTATTCATTGTTATGCCAAAGCTGATAACAATCCAGCACCTGATGAACTAACTACAAAGGAAGGATTTAAACTTCTTGAAGACCTTGCTCAATTTGGTTCTCCTGTAATTCTTTTTTCTGGAGGCGAGCCTTTAGTAAGATCAGATATTCTTGATTTGATTCATAAAGCAGTAAGTTCTGGATTAAGAACAGTTATTTCTACTAACGGTATACTTATTGATGAAGCTCTTGCTAAAGAGTTAAAAAAACTTGGTGTGTCCTATGTGGGTATAAGTCTTGATGGCTGGAAGGAGGTTCATGATAGATTTAGAGGGGTAAAAGGAGCCTTTGAAAAAGTAATTTCAGCTGTATCTGCTTGCAAAAAGGAGGGACTTAAAGTTGGTTTAAGGTTTACTATGAGTAAACTTAATGCCAAGGAAATACCTAAAATTTTTGAATTGGTTGAAGAATTGGAAATTCCAAGAGTTTGTTTTTATCATCTTGTTTATTCTGGAAGGGGATCAAAACTTATAGATCAGGACCTGAGTCACGAAGAGACCCGTTATTGGGTAGATTACATTATCAGTAAAACAAAAGAATTGCACGATAAAAATTTAAAAGTTGAAGTCTTGACAGTTGATAATCATGCAGATGGACCTTATCTCTATTTAAGAATGAAAAAGGAAAACCATCCAAAGGCAGAAGAGGTATATGAGCTTTTGAGAATAAATGGAGGGAATAATAGTGGAGTTGGAATTGGATGTATTTCTTGGGATGGATTTGTTTATGCTGATCAGTTTTGGCGTACCTATACCTTTGGAAATGTAAGAGAAAGACCTTTTAGTAAAATATGGATGGATACTTCAAATCCTCTTATGGCAAAATTAAAAGAAAAGAAAAAGTATGTAAAAGGTAGATGTGCCCAATGTAGATTTTTAGATCTCTGCGCAGGTAATTTCAGAGCAAGAGCTGAGGCTGTTACAGGAGATATATGGGCTCCTGATCCTGCTTGCTATTTAACTGACGAAGAGATAGGTATTTGGAAAACTTAAAAATGTATAAAATAGAAAGAGCTTTAATAAGTGTTACAGATAAAACAGGAATTGTTGAATTGGCTAAAGAACTCGAAAATTTAGCTATAGAAATTGTTTCCACGGGTGGAACAGCAAAGGTTTTAAGAGAAGGAGGTGTTAAGGTTATTGATATTTCTGAATTAACAGGATTTCCAGAAATACTTGAAGGAAGAGTAAAAACACTTCATCCTAAGGTTCACGGAGGGATTTTATTTAAAAGAGATAAAGAAGACCATATGAAAACTATTAAAAAACATAATATAAAACCTATAGATCTTATAGTGGTTAATCTTTATGCCTTTGAAAAGGTAGTCAAAACAGGAATAGATCTTGATACAGCTATAGAAAATATTGATATCGGAGGTCCAACTCTAATAAGAGCAGGAGCAAAAAATTTTAAATATGTTACTGTGGTTATTGATCCGCAGGACTACCCTAAGGTTCTTGAAGAAATAAAAAAATATGGGAATACAACTCTAAAAACAAGATTTGAATTAGCTAAAAAGGTTTTCAAACTAACAAGCAGTTATGATCAAATAATTTACAACTACCTTTCTAATATCAATATTTAATGTTCTGTCTTACCTTAGCAGAAAGAAATTGTAAAAATCTTTTTGAAAAAATAGAAAAAGGGTCTAAATACACCGATCTTTTTGAAATAAGAGCCGATTATCTGGAAGAACTAAATTTCTTTGAGTTGGAGAATATTCTTAAGCTTCCTTACAAATTTATATTTACTTTCAGAAGTTATGAGGAAGGAGGATATAAAAAAATTTCTGATAAAATTAAATTAGAGTGGATACTTTGGGCACTTAAAGAAAATTTCTATCTTGTTGATATAGAATGGAAATTCTTTAAAAAATTTTTTTTTCAATTTAAAGATTTAAACTTTGATAAAGCTCTTATTTCTTATCATGATTTTAAAAATTCGCCCTTAGAAAGATATTTAATGAGATTATTACTACATATGAAAGAAAGGGGTGTTAAAAAAGCTAAAATAGTCTATATGAGTAAAAATTTGGAAGACTCTTTAAAACTTATGAATCTTATTTTTAAAGCTAAAGAAAAAGGGATAGAATTAATAAGTTTTGGAATGGGAGAAAAAGGGAAATTAAGTAGAATTTTATCTTTATTCTGTGGATCACCCTTTACCTATGTTGTTCTTTCTAAAGATGAAGCTGTAGCACCTGGTCAGTTTGATATAAAATCAGCTATAAAAGTTTACAACCTGCTTAAAGAGATGGTAAAATAAATTATGTATGAAGTTTATGGGGTTATTGGAGATCCAGTAAGTCACTCTTTATCTCCAATAATGCATAACCTTGCATTCAAAGAAAAGAATGTAAAAGCAGTATATGGAGCTTTTAAAGTAAGACCCTCTGATTTAGCTAAAGCTGTAGAAGGAATAAGAGCACTTAATATTAAAGGGGTTTCTGTAACCATTCCTCACAAAGAAAAGATTATAGAATATTTAGATGAAATAGACGAAATTGCTCAGGAAATTGGAGCAGTAAATACTATTTTAAATAAAGAAGGAATTTTAAAAGGATTTAACACTGATTGGATAGGAGTTTTAAAGGCTTTTGAAGAAAATGGGGTTAAACTTAAAGATAAAAAAGTAGTTGTTATAGGAGCAGGGGGTGCTTCAAAAGCTGTAATTTATGCTCTTATAAAAGGAGGAGCTAAGAAAATATATGTTTATAACCGTACCTTTGAAAAAGCTAAACTTTTAGAAAAAAAATTTAAAATAACTGCCAAACCTTGGGAAGAACTTAAAAAGGCAGATGGAGATATTATTATTCAGGCAACTAGTGTAGGTTTGAAATCCTGGGAAACTCCAGTTGGAGAAGAAATAATTTCCCGATTTAAAGTTGCTATGGATATAGTTTATTTACCTTTAAAAACAAAATTTTTATCTCTTGCAGAAAGGTATGGCAAAATAATTGATGGATTGCAAATGCTTCTTTATCAAGGAGTAGAACAATTTAAAATTTGGACAGGCATGGAACCCCCCTTAGAATTAATGAAAAAAGCTATATATGAAGAAGCCAAGAATTTGGAAAAGGAAATTTTAAAATGAATTCAAAGGAAATAAAACCTTTAAAAAATTTAAAAAAAATCAGTTTTAAACTTCCTACTTCTAAAAGCTTAACCCAGAGAGCTCTTATATGTAGTGCCCTTGCTCAAGGGATTTCCAAAATTATTAATCCTTTGATAAGTGAAGATACCCTTTTATTAAAGGAAGCTTTAAAAGCTGTGGGAGTAAATATAAAAGAGAAAAAAAATATATGGGAGGTGGAAGGAAAATATCCACCTCTTCTCTTAGGAAAGAAAATTTATTTAGGAAATAATGGAACAGGTGCGAGATTTTTAACAGCTTTAGCCTCGCTTGGTAAAGGTTCTTATGTGGAAATTTATGGGAAACCAAGACTTCATGAAAGACCTATGGGACTTTTAATTGAGAGTTTAAAAAAACTTTCTGCAAATATAGAATGTCTTGAGAAAGAAGGTTTTTTACCAATAAGAATTAAGGAATCAATCCTTGTTTCTCGTGATATTTTCCTTCCCGGGAATATAAGTAGTCAGTTTATTTCTGCACTTCTGCTTATAGGACCCTATCTACCTAAAGGATTAAAACTTATTATTGAAGGAGAGGTTCTTTCAAAAGCTTATATAGATCTTACTCTTGATGTGATGAAATCTTTTGGAGTAGAGGTTAAGTTTTTTGAAAATATTTTTGAGGTTTCCAAATCTAATTATGTAGCTACAGTCTATGAGGTTGAAGCAGATGCATCTACAGCCTCTTATTTTTTAGCTATACCTCTTATTCTAAGTAAAGGCGAAATTATTATAAAAAATTATAATCCCTGTTCAAAACAAGGAGATGTAAAATTTTTAGATTATATAAAGAAAATGGGTGCAGAGATAGAAATTTTAAAACCTTTAGGAATTAAAGTTAAATTTGAGGGAGTACCTAAAGGTATTGAGGTTGACCTTGGTGATACTCCTGATCTATTTCCCACCATGTGTATTTTAGGAGCAGTTGCAGAAGGGAAAACAATCCTTAAAGGTGCTCCCCATCTTCGTTATAAAGAAACAGATCGCATTAAAGCTATGGTTACAGAATTAAAAAAACTTGGGGTCAAAGCAGAGGAATTGCCAGATGGAGCTATAATTGAAGGAACTAGAGAATTTAAAAAAGGAATTATTATTAACACCTATGATGACCACCGTATTGCCATGTCTTTTGCTATTCTGGGATTAAAAACAGGAGGTATAAAAATAAAAAGTCCTGAATGTGTAGCTAAGTCCTTCCCGGAATTTTGGGATTATATAGAAAAACTTTATGAATAAAATTATTTTGATCGGGTTTAGGTGTGTTGGAAAAACTACAATTGGAAAAAGATTAGCAGAAATATTAAATTGGGAGTTTTTAGATCTTGATATTCTTATTCAAGAAAAATTCGGGAAAACTATAAAGGAAATAGTAGAAGAAAGAGGATGGGAATACTTTAGAAAAATAGAAAAGGAAGAGATGAAAAAATTTGAAAAACTTAAAAATGCAGTAATAGCTCTTGGAGGTGGGAGTGTTATTCATAAAGAGGAGATGGAAGGGCTTTTAAAAGATAGTTTAGTAGTGTGGCTATATTCTTCACCTGAAGTTATCTTAAAGAGGATGAAAGAAGATGAAAAAACTTTTTATCAAAGACCAGCTCTTAAAAATTTAGACTTAGAAAAAGAAATAAACGAGATTTTAGAGGAAAGAATACCTTTATATGAAAGGTTTTCTCATTTTAGGCTAAATACAGATAAAATAAGCATAGAAGAAGCAGCAAAAAAAATTTTAGAAAAACTAAATAAGAGGTAAAAAATGAAAATAGAAAGATTAATAGTAGGTCCTTTAGAGGTTTGTTGTTATATAATTTATTGTTCCCAAACTAAGGAGGGAGTTATTATTGATCCAGGTGATGCTGATCCAAGAATTTTAGAAAAAATAGAAGGGCTATCTTTAAAAATTGTAGCTATTTTAGGAACCCATGCTCACCCTGATCATGTGGCTGGTGTTGAATACTTAAGAAAAGAATTAAAAGCTCCCTATTTAGTACATAAATTAGATGAGGAATTTTTTAAAGATCCAGCTAATTTTTCTATGTTTAAATCCTGGGGGTTTAGTGAAAATCCAAAAGCAGATAAAGTTTTTGAAGAAGGTGATATAATTAAATTTGGTAAAAAATACTTAAGAGTAATTCATACACCAGGTCATTCTCCTGGTTCAAGCTGTTTTTATAATGAAAAATACAAGGTACTTTTTACAGGAGATACTTTATTTGTAGAAGCTGTAGGAAGAGCTGATCTTTCTGGAGGAAACTATTTTCAAATGATAGATTCTATAATGAAAAAACTTCTAATTCTTCCTGATGATACCAAAATCTATCCAGGGCATGACTATGGACCAAAACCTACTTCAACTATAGGAGAAGAAAAGAAAAATAACCCCTTTCTGCAAGAATTTTTAAGCTCTTCCTATTCCTGAATAGCTGAAACCAAGTTTCTTTACTATGGAAGGTTCATATATGTTTCTCATATCTATAAGGATAGGGGTTTTCATTACCTTTTTAATTTGAGAAAGATCAAGAAAGCGAAACTCATTCCATTCAGTAAGAATTACTATAGCATCTGAATCTTTTGCACACTCTAAAGGGGTACTTGAATATTCTATTTCCCAATTTCCTACAGTGTTTTTAAATTCTTCTATTGCTACAGGATCATATACTTTAACTTTAGCACCTTTTTTTATAAGTTCTGGGATTATAACAAGTGCAGGGCTTTCTCTTACATCACTGGTATTTGGTTTAAAGGAAAGACCAAAGATAGATATAGTTTTTCCTGAAAGATCTTCTAAAAATATTTCTAACTTTTCAATCGCTCTTAGTTTCTGTTTTTCATTAACCTCAAGAACAGCTTCTAAAATTTTAAAGGGAGAGCTTATGGATCTTCCGTGATGAACAAGGGCTTTAACATCTTTTGGGAAACAGGAACCTCCAAATCCTGGTCCTGGATTTAAAAATTTAACTCCAATTCTTGGATCAAGTCCCATTCCTTTAGCAACTACAGTTACATCAGCTCCTACCTTTTCACAAAAATTGGCTATCTCGTTTATAAAAGTAATTTTAGTTGCCAAAAAGGCATTGGAAGCATATTTAATAAGCTCTGCTGTTTCAAGATTGGTAATAATAAAAGGTGTTTCAGCTAAATAAAGGGGGCGATAAATATCCTTAATAATAGCAATGGCATAGGCACTTTCTCCACCTATTATAACTCTATCTGGATGCATAAAATCTTCTACAGCAGCTCCTTCTCTCAAAAATTCAGGATTAGAAATAATATCTACTGCAACATCACTTTTTTTATTAGCATCAATCAAAGATTTTATCCAGCGATTTGTACCTACAGGAACAGTACTTTTAGTAACAATTACTTTATATTCATCAATTACCTCTGCTAAAGAGAGAGCAACCTCTTTAATCTGACTTAAATCTGCAGAACCATCAGGATTAGAAGGAGTACCTACACAAATGAAAATTACCAAAGAATTTTTTACTGCCTCTTCAAGATTGGTGGTAAAATAAAGCCTTTCAGCTTTGATATTTTTTTTGACTAACTCCTCAAGTCCTGGTTCATAAAAAGGTATTTCTCCTTTTTTTAATTTTTCAATTTTTTCTTTATCCTTATCTACACAAATAACTCTCATTCCAAAATCTGCAAGACAGGCTCCTGATACTAATCCCACATATCCTGCACCAATTACCGCAATATGCATAAGTTAAACCTCAATTGAGTTTAAGATTTAGTATTTTTGAATTTAATGTTCTTTGCCACAGATGATTTTTTAAACAAATATTTATATTTTTTAGATTTGGCAAGTATCTTTTTAGAACCTTTATTTTTAACATAATTTTTGAAGTGTCTTTTATTATAACCCAATTTAGAGTTTTTGTAAATTTTTGAATGAAAAGGCTTAAATTCCTTATTTGCTAAAACCCTACTATTTACTACTGTAGTGATAAATATAGGAGAGATCTGTTGAGTTAAGACTAATTTAGCAAAATTTATAAGATTTTTGGAATCCCGCCAAAGAGATTCTCTATTAGGAGAACCTAATATGGAAGTAATAATTAATTTGTCATCTACATAAACTCCGTTTACCAAACAATGCTTAGAAGCTCTTGTAAAGCCTGTTTTACCTCCAATAATACTCTCTTCTAACTCAGGGTCATCTAAAAGTTTATTTGTATTTTTAATAACTAAGGTTCTTCCTGTTTCGGAAGTTATTATTTTAACAGGGGTACTTATGATTTCTTTAATTAAAGGATATTTTAAAGCTTCATAAAATATAATAGCTAATTCATAGGGAGTTGTATATTGATCTCCTCCAGGCAATCCAGAAGCTGTGACAAAATGAGAATTTTTAAGCCCTAAGCTATAAACTTTTTTATTCATCAATAAAGAAAAATTTTCTTCAGATCCAGCTACAGCTTCAGCAAGAGCTACTGCTGCCTGATTAGAGGATTTCATAAGCATAAGATAAAGAAGATCTTTTACTGTATAAATTTCATTTTCGTATAATTTAGGAGAAACACTAGGTGTTTGAGAAGCATTTTTAGATATTCTTACTTTTTGAGATAGAGGAAGATAGTCCAGAACCACCATAGCGGTTACCAATTTTACAGTACTTGCTGGAGGTATTTTTAAATGAGGGTTTTTAGCATAAAGGATTTTTCCTGTTTTTCCATCAATTGCTACAGCACAAAGAGCATTAATTTCTGGATATTGATCAGAGGTGAAAGCTTTACTTACACTAAAATTGATAAAAATTAAAAATAAAATAAAAAAAGTTAAAATATTTAAAAGGTTTTTCATTTTCTAATCCAAAAAGAAAATTTTAAAATAAAATAGCATAAAATTCTTAAAAAGTCAAATTTTTAAATAAAAGAAAATTTTAAAAAATTTTAGAAAATCAAAGAAAATTTAATAAATTAATTTTATAAGTCAAATTTGTCAAATCTTGTAAAGTCTAAAAAAGTTTTTAAAATTTAAGATAAATGAAAAATAAAGAAGTAGCAGAGATTTTTAATAAAGTAGCAGCGCTTTTAGAAATAAAAGGGGATAATCCTTACAGAATAAGAGCTTATCAGAAGGCAGCCCAAACTATAGAAGCACTCACCACAGATGTTGAAGAGTTAGCAAAGCAAGGAAAACTGGAAAAATTGCCAGGAATAGGTCCAGATTTAGCAGGAAAAATCAAAGAAATTTTAAAAACAGGGACTCTTTCACTTTATGAAGAACTGAAAAAAGAAATACCTTTAGTATTATTAGATTTTTTGGAAATTCCAAGTCTAGGTCCTAAAAAAGTAAAGGTGCTTTATGAAAAATTAGGTATTACTAATATAGAAGAATTAGAAAAAGCCTGTAAAGAGCATAAAATAGCTAAACTTCCAGGCTTTGGTTGGAAAACAGAAGAAAATATTTTAAAAGGTATAGTCCTTTTTAGAGAAAAAAGGGGAAGAAGACCTCTTGGAGAAGTTTTACCTTTAGCTGAAGAGATAATGGAAATTCTTAAGAGAGAAAGTCCTGTTGAAAATATTGCTGTAGCTGGAAGTATAAGAAGAAAAAAAGAAACTGTTAAAGATATAGATGTTCTTATTACTTCTATTCAACCAGAAAAGGTAATGAAAAAGGTTACTGAGCTATTCTTAGTTGAAGAGGTAATAGCCTTTGGAGAAACTAAGACCAGTGTAAGACTTAAAACCGGTATTCAGATGGATATAAGAGTGGTTGAACCTGATTCCTGGGGAGCAGCACTTGCTTATTTTACAGGTTCAAAAGCTCATAATATTAGAGTTAGAGAACTTGCTTTGGAAAAAGGATTAAAGATAAATGAATATGGAGTATTTAGAGGAGAAGAAAAGATTGCAGGAAAAACGGAAGAGGAAGTGTATGCCTCTGTAGGGCTTCCTTTTATTCCTCCAGAAATAAGAGAAGATTGGGGAGAAATAGAAGCAGCTTTGCAAGGAAAATTGCCTAAGTTGGTTGAATACAATGAAATTCTTGGAGATGCCCATGTTCATTCTAAATACAGTGATGGAACTGCAAGTTTAGAAGAAATAATAACTAAAGCTGAAAAATTAGGTCTTTCTTGGGTAGCAATATGTGATCATTCTCAGGGATTAAAAGTGGCAGGGGGTGTTCCGGTAGAAGATCTTTTCAAGAAAAAAAAACACATAGAAGAATTAAATAAAAGATCTTCTAAGGTTAAATTAATTTTTGGAGCCGAAGTTGACATACTTTCTGATGGAACTTTGGATTATCCTGATGAAATTTTAGCTGAAATTGATTTTGTTATTGCTGCCATACATACAGGATTTCAGCAAACAGAAGAACAGATCACTAATAGAATAATTTCAGCTTTAAAGCATCCTTTGGTTCATGCTATTGCTCATCCTACAGGAAGAGTAATAGGAGAAAGAGAGCCTTACGCAATAAATATGCCTAAAATTCTTGAAGTAGCAGCTCAATATGGTAAAGCTTTAGAAATAAATGCCTATTACAAAAGACTTGATTTAAATGATGTAAATACACGAGCAGCTAAGGAAAAAAGTATACCTTTAATTATAGGAACAGATGCCCATTTTATAGATCAAATAGAATATTTACCTCTGGGTACAGCAGTGGCAAGAAGAGGCTGGTGCGAAAAAAAGGATATTTTGAATACTTTAACTTATGAAGAATTTATGTCTTGGCTTAAAAAGGTAAGAAATCAATTTTAAAAATAGCCTTGCAATATTTAGAACTTAAGGAAGTATATACTCATAATTTAAAAGGTTTTGACCTAAAAATCCCTTTAAATTCTTTAGTAGTCATAACTGGTCCCTCTGGATCCGGTAAAAGTTCTTTAGCCATCAATACCATAGCTGAAGAAGGTAAAAATAGACTTTTCCAGATATTAAATTATTCCCAAGAATTTAAGATTATTAATACTACTTCTAAGGCTAAATTTATTTCCCCTATACCTCCTATTATAGCAATGACTCAGGGAGTTAAATATTGGCATCCTTATAAAACAGTAGGAGAATTTCTTTCATTGAATCAAATATTAAGAGTGCTTTTTGAGGAATTTGGAGAATATAAATGTTGTTTTTGTGGAGAATTTAACAAAGTTACTAATCCTAATAAAGTTATAAAGTGGTATCAAAGTTTAAAGGAGGGAGAAAAATTTTATTTTCTTCTTCCTCTTCCAGAAAGTACACCAAAAGCTTTGGAATTTTTATTATCTCAAGGGTACACTAAATATATAGTTGATAACAAAGAAATTGATTTATCTGAAGAAAGTATTCCTACTAAATTTGACAATATTTTTCTTTTACTTGATAGAATGATAAAGGAAAAGAGATCTACAGAGAGATTTTTAGAAAATCTAAAATTAAGTCTGAGTTTAAATCAGGGAAGGATAATTTTGAGATTTTTGGATGGAAAAGAATATTTTTTTAATCTTAAACCTATTTGTTTGAAATGTGGAAATCAACTTTTAACAGAATGGACAAAATGTAAATTCTGTAGAGGATATGGTTATAAAGAGAAAATAATTTGTAAAAATTGTAAGGGCTTAAAATTAGAACCTGTTATACTAGAGAGCAAACTTTTTGGAAATACTTTAGAAGGTTGGTTCAATTTATCAATAAAGGAATTTTATTATACCTTAAAAAGTTTGAAGATCTCAGAGGGACTTAAAATCTGGTTTGAGTCCTTATTTTTTAAATTAGAAAAAGCTTTATTTTTAGGATTAGATTATTTAAAGCTTTCAACCCCTGTTTTTAATTTATCTGTTGGTGAGAGAAAACTTTTAGAGATACTTCTTATTTTTGGAGCCAATCTTAATAAAGTACTTTATATATTAGATGAGCCTACACTTGGGCTTGATATAAAGAAAAAAGAAAAACTTCTTTCAATTTTAAGAAATTTAATAGAAAATGATAATTCAATAATTCTTATAGAACATGATCCTTATATAATTGAAAAAGCTGATTATATAATAGAACTTGGTCCAGAAAGAGGAGAAAAAGGGGGATATTTAATAAAAGCAGATTTTAAAGAAAGGTTTTTAAAAGAGCCTGATACTTTAACTTCTGAATATTTAAAAGGAAAAAGAAAACTCAAAAAAATGCTCTTAAGTAAAGAAAAGACAGAATTAATTAGTATTTTCTTAAATGATCAAAAAATAGACTTATTAAAAAGGGGCATAAATCTAATTTTTGGGAATATAGGAAGCAAGAAAACTTTATTTTTTGAAAAACTTTATGAGAATTTAAAGAAAAAAGGAGAAAAGGTTTTAAGAGTTGAGGTTAAGGATTTTAAAGGAAAAGATGAATTATTGATAAGTTATATAGGTATTTGGGATGATTTAAGAGAAATACTGATAAAACTTCCTTCTGCAAGAATGAAAGGATTTACCAAAAGGCATTTTAGTTTTTATACTAAAGAAGGGGTTTGTCCAGCTTGTAAAGGTAAAGGAAAGAAAATTTGGGAGACGGAAATTTTAAAACTATGTACTATTTGTGAAGAATGTTTTGGCAAGCGTTTAAATCCTGAGGTATTAAATTTAACTTATAAAGGATTTAAAATTGCAGAAATTTTTGATTTTACTGTAGAGGAAGCATTACCTATATTTGGTAATATTTATCAAATAAAAGAAAAGGTAGAGTTATTAAAGAAATTAAATCTTTCCTATTTAAAATTGGGTCAAAGTATTGATGAACTTTCAGGAGGAGAAAGGGAAAGAATTTTTATAGCTAAAAAACTTTCCACTAATGTTAAATTTGATTATTTATTTTTGGAATTTCCTTTACAGGGGTTGCATTTAGAAGATCTTAAATATTTTACTAATTGGTTAGAAACTTTAAAAGAAAAAGATATTACTATAATTTTTTTAGAAACAAACTTATTGGCACTTTTCTTAAGTGAATGGATTATAAAAGTTAAAGAAGGGGAACCAGAATTTATGGGATATTCCGAGGATTTTTTAAAAACCTTAAAAGAAAAAGATTTTAAAAAAGAAGTTTTGTTTTATCAAAAATTTTTTAATTAATTAAATAAATAAATATGTAAGCAAAAAAGCCTAAAAAATTAAAAAAAAGAAAGAATAAAAAAAATTTTTTGAAAAATTTATAAAATTTATTGTATTTTTTAGTATTTATATACTCTTGACTTTTTTTTAAAATTTTACCAAAATTTAAAATTTAAATCTAAGTCATTTTAGAAAGGGAGGATTCTTCTAATGAAAGAGAGTTGGGATTGGGAGACCAGGAACAAAGTTATTGCCAATATAAAAGAGTGGAAAGAAAAATTTATCGATATAAGAGAGCTTACTCCCTCTCCTGATGGTGAAAAAATTGCAGGAATAGTTCAGCCTGAAACAAGAAAGTTTACACTTTGTGTTAATGGAGAAACTTGGGAAGATCTTTTTGATAGAATGTATTCACTTAAATTTAATTTAGATAATGAACCTATCTGTCTCGGATATAGCGATTATCAATGGACAGTAATTATTGGAGATAAGGGAGAAACTCGTTGGGAAAATACTTTTGATATGATGTGGAATTTAACTTTAAGTCCTGATACTAAAAGCATAGCTGCTAATTTTAGAACTCCTGAAATGACTCAAGGAGTAATTTTAAATGATCAGCCTTGGGAAAATCTTTTTGTTGAAGTAAGAGATGTGATAATGAGCCCTGATGGAAAGAGAACCGCATCTCGTGTTCAGATAAATCCAAGAAGAGAATTGGATATCTTTTGGTTTTATGAAAAAAACTATACTATAGCAGTTGATGGTATTCCTTGGGATAGTTCTTTTTTGAGTGTTTATGGGGGTGTTTTTAGCGATGACGGGAATCATGTGGCAGCTTGTATAATGACTGACCTTTCTAAATACACTATAGTAGTTGATGGAAAACCATGGGATAAGGAGTTTGAAGGATGTTGGGAACCTATCTTTGTTCCTGGAAGTTCTGATGTTATAGCTCCTGTTCAAACTCCACAAGGTTGGACCCTTGCTAAAAATGGAAACCCAATATGGCCCTATTTTCTACAGGTGTGGAAACAAAAGTTTAGTTCAGATGGAAAGAAATTAGCAGCAGTAGTAACTTTATCTCCTGGAGAGTGGACTGTAGCTGTTGATGGAACCCCCTGGAAGACTACATTTAATCAAATGGTTTTAGATCCTATTTTTAGTCCAGATGGTAAAAAAATAGCAGTAGTAGTAAAGCATAATAATAAATATACTGTTGCTGTTGATGGTAATCCTTGGAGTGAAACCTTTGATAATGTTTGGGACCCTGTTTTTTCACCTGCTGGAGATAAAATTGCAGTAAGAGCAGAAAGAGATGGGAAATACTATCTTGTTGTAGATGGGAAGATAGGTAAGGAAGCCTATGAATGGTTATGGGATCCTGTGTTTAGTCCTGATGGTTCAAAAATTCTTGTTAGATGTATTAAAGATGGAAAATATTGTAGAAAAGTATTTTCTATTAATGAAATATAAACTTAAGAGGGAGAGATATGGGATTTTTAGAAAGTGTAGCACTTTATAATTTTTTAAGAGGACCTATGGTATGGATAACTTTTATAATTTTTATAGTGGGAAGTATATATAGAATCTATACTTTAATAAATTTAGCTAAAAAAGAAAAAGTAGTCTTACCTTTTATTAATATTAAAGCAGCTATTAAATCTTGGCTTCATTGGCTGATTCCCTTTGCTTCCAGAAATTGGAGATTAAAACCTTATTTCACTACCTTTACTTTTCTTTTTCATACAGGTATAGTTTTTGTTCCCATTTTTCTTTATGCACATAATGCTTTATGGTATGAATCTTGGGGTATTTCTTGGTGGACTTTATCAGAAACTGTAGCAGATGTTTGGAGTATTTTTGTGATAATTGGTTGTTTATTTTTCATTGGTAGAAGAATTTTTGATCCCACAGTTAGATTTGTAACAAGCTATTCCGATTTTGTTTTTGTGTTTATATGTCTTTTTACTTTTTTAACAGGCTTTTTAGCTCATTATCAGTGGATTTTACCTTATAGAGCTATGTTAAATCTTCATATAATGTTTGGGGAAATTATGCTTATTGCTATTCCGCTTACAAGACTTACTCATATGTATTATTTCTTCTTTACCAGAGCTTGGATGGCATCACAAACAGCAATATGGAAAATTAAAGATTGGTAAAAATTGAAGGGGGGATAAATAATGGCAATTAAACTCGAGATTTCTGAAGAAAAAGAAGTATATAGGAGTTCATATTTTCCTGAATATGTGAGACCTAAAATATATGATCCCGGTCTTGATGAAACAATAAAAAGATTAACTCCTGAAAAGATAGAAAAAGCCTATCAGGCAGTTTTTGGGAAGGAAACTGCAAGAATAAAGGCTATTGTAGAAACATGTATTCACTGTGGACTTTGTGCTGAAGCTTGTCAGTGGTATTTGTCAAATGATAGAGATCCAACTTATGCACCTGTTGCCAAAGTTAAGATGACCGCTTGGGAGTTAATGAAAAGAAAAGGTAAAGTTGATGCAGGATTGGTATACGATATTGCAAGAATTGTCTTTACCGAATGTAATATATGTCATCGCTGTAGTTTATATTGCCCCTTTGGACTTGATATAACTTTTATTATTGGTTTAGTAAGAAGATTTTGTTTCCTTTTAGGTGTTGTTCCCCAGAGAATGTTTGATCAGAATCAGACATTTATGGCTACTGCAAATCAAGTTTGGATGTCCCAAAGTGATTATATTGATACATTATTTTGGAGAGAAGAAGAGGGAATGTATGAGTTGAAAAATTTAAGAATTCCCATGGACAAAGAAGGAGTAGAAGTAGTATGGTTTCCACTTGCTGCTGAACCTAAGACAGGACCTTATCATATAGACCGTATTGCTAAGATATTTCAAGTAGCTGGTGTTGACTGGACAATGGTTACTATGAATGACTACTGGGATAGCAGTAACATGCCCATGTTTATACGTGATTTCTTTACCATGCAAAGAATTGTTAAGGGACTTTATGAAAATGCAGCACGACTGCGGGCTAAAAAATTAGTTTTAACGGAATGAGGACACCCAAGATTTGCCACAAGTTTTGTGGCACCAACTATGATGGGATATAAAGAAATACCTTTTGAAGTTATGCACCCAGGTGAGTTTTATTACGAACTTTTAGTAAGTGGAAGACTAAAAATTGATCCTGCAAAGAAAATAAAGGAACCTGTAACTTTGCATGATCCATGTAATGTTATAAGAAGAGCAGGTGCAGCTGAAAAATTTAGATACATTGTAGAACAAACTTGTGAGGATTTTAGAGAAATGTATCCAAATAGAGAACACAATTTTTGTTGTAATGCAGGAGGAGGACTTTCAAGTTTAGTTCAATGGTATTCTCATGAAGCAAGAGGAAATAGAGTTAAGGCTGAACAGATAATGGCAACAGGTGCCAAAATAGTAATTGTTCCCTGCCATAACTGTACTACAGGTATAAAAAGTATAATTAATTATTATAAACTTCCGGTTAAAACGATGTTCTTTGACGAATTATTAGTTAATACAATGTATATTCCAGAAGAAATGTTACCTGAAGAAGGATAAAAGGAGTAGGATATGAAAAGAGAAACAATTATTTTGATACTTTTAGGATTTTTAGTTTATTTAATTTTGATTGTTTATGGTATAAAACAGGTTTATACTGCTCCAGCTATACCCCCAGCTAAGGAAATAGTAATTACAGAACCTCAGGATAAAATTGCTATTGCTCATACTGAAATATTTGGAACTTTAGAAAGACCACAGGTTATTTTTGATCACAAAAAGCATGTAGAGGCTATTAAAAAAGAGGGGAAAAAGGAATGGGAAACCTGTAGTATTTGTCACAGACAAAAGAAAGAAGAATTGGTTAGGATAAAAAAAGAGGATGAATTGATAAAAGAGAAAAAAATCGAAACAAGAGATGTGTTGGTATTTGTATTTCCTAAGAAGGAAGTGAAATTAGATAAAGAAGCCTTAAAAAAGGCTTATCATGATGAATGTATAGGATGTCATAAAGAAAAAATGAAAGAAAAGAAAAAAGCAGGTCCTATTACCTGTGGAGATTGTCATGTCAAAGAAAAGGAAATTGTTAAAATAAAATATCCTTTAGTAGAGTTTGATCCTAAATTTCATAATGATCATGAGATAAAGCTTAAGGAAAGGACAGGGGAAAAGGATTGTGGGCTTTGTCATCATACCTATGATTTAAAGGAGAAAAAGTTAATTTATCAAAATGGAACAGAGGAATCCTGTTATTATTGTCATGATCTTAGTAAGAAAAAGAGAGGACCTGAACTTTCTCAGATAGTTAAAGTTACAAAGGAAAAAGGACTACCTTATCAAAAAACAGCCCATGAAAGGTGTCTCAGCTGTCATATAAAAATTAATAAAGAAATGGAAGTAAGTAAAAAAGAAGGAGAAAAGGTTCCACCTTTAGAGTGTGGAAAATGTCATACAGGTAAATATAGAAGCATAGAAGATCTTAAGAATGTGCCTCGACCTGATAGAGGACAAAAAGAGATTGTATTTATAAATGTAGAGAATTCTAAGATGAAGGGGGTTGGATTTAATCATAAAAATCATGAATATTATCATAAAACCTGTAGAGAATGTCATCATGAAAGACTAAAAGCCTGTAAAGATTGTCACAAATTAGAAGGAATTGCTGATGGAGGCTGGGTTAATATAGTAGATGCTTATCATGCTACTTTTTCAAATCATAGCTGTGCAGGATGTCATAACAAAAAGAAGTTAGAAAAAGATTGTGCAGGTTGTCACAAATTTATTCCTTTAATGGATGTTAGAGCTAAAGAACCAAAGAAAGAAGTATGTGATAGATGTCATACAGGTAAAAAAGAAGTAACTTTACCTCCACCACTTTCAACAGCTGGACTTGATCCAAAAGTAGTGAAGAAAGATATTAAAATAAAAGTGTTAGAGAAAGAATTTGAGCCTGCAGATTTTCCGCATCGCAAAATTATAGATAAATTAGTAAGTATTTCCAATAACAGTAAGTTAGCAAGATACTTTCATAATGATTTAAGGATTCTCTGTGAAGGATGTCATCATCAGAGAAAATCTCCTGCTGAAGCTAAAAAGGATACCCCACCTTCTTGTCAGAACTGTCATCCTAAATATTTTAACCCTGTTAATCCAAATAAAATGAAATTACAATCGGCTTATCATGTGCAATGTATTGGTTGTCATGATAATATGAAATTGGAAAAACCTACCCATAGATGTACTGATTGTCACAAAGAAAAAATACCAAGACCTTTACCAACAGATATACTTGGAATAAAAAGATAATAGGGAGTGAAAAAATGTATGCAATAGAGCAATTATTTACTGCCCACGGATTTGAATATGTAGTTGCAGTTACAGCGATGTTTGTATTTATATTTATTTACTATGTTCTTAGTACAGAGCGGAAATATTAAAAGGGGGAAGATCTTATGGAATTAAATAGAAGAGAATTTTTAAAAGGATTGGGAGTCTTAGCTGGAACTCTTATAATTACTAAACCCTCAATTTCTCAAGCATATAGTAAAGGAGATGCCCCATCCATTTATGCTACTGGAAATAAGGCTAATGAAAAGGTTTGGAAAATTTATGAAGAAAGGAAGAAAAAACATTTACCCCCTCCGGAGGAGCCATATGCAGTTTTAGTTGATGTTTCTAAATGTATAGGATGTAGAAGATGTGAATGGGCATGTAATGAATGGAATAAAAATCCCAATAGACCATTGAAAGAATTTGAAGCCTCAGTTCATCAAAAACCTTCAGTTTTTGATAAAATAAGAAGACCACACGCCGGGAATTTCACAGTGGTAAATAGATTTTATACCAAAGAGGGAACCCCTCTTTATGTGAAAAGACAATGTATGCATTGTGTTCATCCTGCCTGTTATTCAGCTTGTTTAGTAGAAGCTTATAGAAAAACTCCAGAAGGTCCTGTTATTTATAATAAAAGTGTATGCCTTGGATGTAGATATTGTATGGTAGCTTGTCCTTTCGATATTCCTGCCTATGAATACTATGATCCTATTACTCCTCAAATTACGAAGTGTACTATGTGTTATGATAGAATAGTTGAGGGTAAAGTTCCAGCTTGTGTTGAAATTTGTACTGCAGGAGCTTTGACCTTTGGTAAAAGAAGTGAAATTCTTAAATTAGCTTGGGAAAGAATTCATAATAATCCTGGGAAATATGTACATCATGTATATGGAGAAAAGGAAGTAGGTGGAACAAGTTGGCTTTATATTTCACCAGTTCCATTTGAAGAGATAGGATTTCCTGCTGTAGATGAAACTCCTATACCAGAATATAGTGAAAGATTTTTATTTGCAGTAAAACTTTTTGAAGTGGTTGGTGCCTGGCCTTTAGTTTTTGGTGCCTATTACCAGATTTCAAGATCTCGTAAGAAAAAACAATCTATAAAAGAGGAAAAAGGAGAGGGCTATGAGAAAAAATAATACCTCTTGGTTTAGAGAAAAAATTCTTATGGGAAGAACTTTCGGAGAATTTATAAGAGATAATTTTACCATAGGTAATATGATTGCATTTATTATTTTGATTTTCGGAATCTATGCTATGATATATAGACTTATCTATGGGTTAGGTCCTGCTACTAATCTTTCTGATGAATATCCCTGGGGGTTTTGGATTGGATTTGATATTTTAGTAGGTATTGCTCTTGCTGCTCCTGGACTTACAGTAGGAACTGCCATCCATTTATTTGGGCTTAAAGAATATCATCATTTTGCTAAACCTGTTGCTTTATCAAGTCTTCTTGGATATGTTTTTGCCATATTTGCCCTTTTATTTGATTTAGGAAGGTACTATAATTTATATGTTTTGTTGGTATGGTCTTGGGGCTTTTCTTCAGTGCTATTCTTAGTGGGTTGGCATTTCTTCCTTTATACAAATATTTGTCTTTTAGAGTTTGCTCCTGTAGTATTTGAATGGTTAGATCTGAAAAGAGTTCGTGACTTCTTTGCCAAACTTGTTATCTGGGCTACTATTTTTGGAGTAATTATTGCTGGAGGTCATCAGTCAGCCCTTGGTGGTTTATATTTAGTAGTTCCCTACAAACTTCATCCATTATGGTATTCTGCTCTATTACCTCCCTTTTTTCTTATCTCAGCAATTTTTGGTGGTATCTCTATAGTTATTATTGAAGGAACCATCACACATAAAGCTTTTAAACATCAATTAAAAGATTTCGACGAAGAGGATTATAATAAGAAACTTATTGGCTTAGGGAAGGCAGTAGCACTTGCGCTTTATACTTATTTAATTTTAAAACTTCTTGATTTTGCTCATTATGAAAAATGGCATTATTTAAAAGGATTTTATGGCTTTTGGTATATAGTTGAATTAACCGCTTTTGTTCTTGTTCCAGCTCTTATGTTTACATCTGCTGTTAGAAACAGATTAGTATGGCTTGTTAAATTAGCAGCAGTTTTAACAGCTTTTGGAGTCATTGTTAATCGTTTAAATATTTCCTTAATAGCTTTTAAATGGTATGTGCCATTTTCTCAAAAATATTACCCTGCGTGGACTGAGATAGCTCTTAGTGCAGGAGTGATTACCCTATTAGTTTTGACTTATCGCTTTGTGCTTAATCGTATGCCTGTTCTTTATGAACATCCTAAGTATAAATCTGAACACTAATTAGTACCTTAGCTTTAAAGCTTTTATTATTATATAGGTTATAAGAACTGCTCCTGAAATCCTTATAACCCAGAGATACCAAGGACTACTCTTTAAGTAATTCCATACAAATTTTTTCTTACTCATCTTTTATAACCTCTTTTATATCAGGTAAGTGTCTGAATTTTTCTGCAAAATCAAGTCCATATCCTACTAAAAATCCCTTTTCAATTTCAAATCCTACATAATCTATGAGTACCTCAACTTTCCTTCTTTCTTTTTTATCAATTAAAGCACAGATTTTAAAGCTTTTAGGGTTGAAATTTTTTATATAATCATAAAGATATTTTAGAGTTAATCCTGTATCAACTATGTCTTCTACCAAGATAACATTTTTTCCTTCTAATGGAATTTCAATTTCCTTGGTTATTTCAATCCTTTCAGATGAAGTATCTGACATTCCGTAGCTTTTAACCCTTATAAAGTCTATCTGAATATTAGGGTTTTTGAGATTTCTTACAAGATCTGCTAAGAAAATAAAAGCTCCTTTAAGTGTTCCTATAAGAATTAGAGGTTCCTCATTAAAATCTTTATCAATTTTTTCTGCCAACTCTTTAACTTTTCTTAATATCTCTTCCTTAGATAAAACTAAACGAAGTTTTTCTTGAGATATTTCTTTTTTCATTTTATATATCAAGTTCTCTATATTCTAATGCATGCTGATAAATAAATTCTTTGCGGGGCTCTACATTTTCACCCATTAAGATGGAAAAAAGTTCATCGGCTTTTTCTGCATCGTATATACTTACCTTTTTGAGAACCCTATTTTTAGGATCCATAGTGGTTTCCCATAATTGTTTTGAATTCATTTCACCAAGTCCTTTATATCTTTGTATAAACAGTCCTTTTCTTCCTTCATCTCTTAAATATTGAAGAATTTCACTTATAGAAAATATCCAGTTTTCCCAAACTTTAATTAAATCTTTGTAAAGAATTTGAAGTTTATAAGAAAGGTAGGGCTTAAAGTTTTCAAATACTTTACAGGCTTCCCTAAAATCTTTTTCCAAAATAAGTTCAGGTCCTATACGGGTGGAAATAAAACTTTCCTTTTCTGAAGATATGAAAAATTCGTAATATTTAGGATTGTATTCGCTTGATTTTATTTTAGAAATTTTAAAACCAAGTTCCTGACAATCCTTAGCTAAGGATTCCATTTTAGAAAGATCCTCAAACATGGAAAGATTAATTAAGCCTGCTTTTAAAAGAAGTAAAACAATCTGAGAAGGATAATTCTTTTTAAAAAGATTTAAAAGGATGCGATCAAGTTTAGCAAGATTTAAAAAGAAGTTGCGAAAATCCTTAATTTCTATTTTTTCCTTAGGTAAATCTTTTATAAAAAAGATTTTTACCCCTTCGGCTATCCTTTTCAATATATATTTATCAAGTTCTTCATCATCCTTAAGATAGGTTTCTTTTTTTCCTTCTACTACTCTATAAAGTGGTGGTTGAGCAATAAAGAGCCAACCATTTTCTATTAATTCAGGCATTTGACGATAAAAAAAAGTAAGAAGAAGGGTTCTTATATGTGCTCCATCAATATCAGCATCAGTCATAATTATAATTTTATGATATTTACATTTCTCAGGATTAAAATTTTCAGGACCTATACCAGCTCCTAAGGCTGCAATTATACTTTTTATTTCTTCAGAAGAAAGCATTTTCTCTATATTTGCCTTTTCCACATTAAGAATCTTTCCCCTTAGAGGAAGAATGGCTTGAAATCTTCGGTCCCTTGCTTGTTTAGCTGAACCTCCTGCAGAATCTCCTTCGACAATAAATAGTTCTTTTTTTTCAGGATCTCTTTCAGAACAATCTGCAAGTTTTCCAGCCACTAAAAATTCTTCTATTTCGCTTTTTTTTCTTATCAATTCTTTTGCTTTTTTTGAGGCTTCTCTTGCTTTAGCTGCAATAGTTATTTTCTGGATAATTTTTTTTGCCTCACCTGGATTTTCTTCAAAAAATTTCATTAAGCTTTCATATACAATGGATTCAACAATGGGTTTAATTTCACTGTTTCCGAGTTTCATCTTGGTTTGACCCTCAAATTGGGGATCAGGAACTTTTAAAGAGATTACAGCACAAAGCCCCTCCTTTACATCTTCTCCTTCAACTTTTATTTTAAACTGTTTAGGAATTTTCTCATCAGAAATATATCTATTTATAGCTTTGGTTAAAGCACTCCTAAATCCTATGACATGAGTTCCTCCTTCCTTAGTATGAATGTTATTTACATAACTATATAGAGTCTCTGTATAACCAGAATTATATTGAATAGCTACTTCAACTTTAACATTATCTTTTTCTCCTGAAATATAGATAACTTTGGAATGGATGGGATTTTTCTTAGCATTTAAGGCCTTTACCAGTTCAACAATACCACCCTTATAATGATATTTTTCAAAAAATCCAATTCTTTCATCTACTAAATAAAATTTAATTTCTGGATTTAAATAGGATAATTCTTTTATTCTTTTTTGAACTATATCTAAATCAAACTCCAAGTCTCCGAAAATTTCCGGATCAGGTTTAAATCTTACTAAGGTTCCTCTTTTTTTTGTTTCTCCAACAATTTGTACAGGACCATCTGGAATGCCTTTCTTATAGGTTTGACGATAAATTTTTTCATCCCTATATACTTCAGCAATTAACCATTCTGAAAGGGCATTTACTACAGAAACGCCTACTCCATGAAGTCCTCCAGATACTTTATATACACCATGATCAAACTTAGCACCTGCATGAAGTCTTGTCATTACAAGCTCTAAAGCTGAAATTCCTTCCTCTGGGTGAATATCAGTGGGAATTCCCCTTCCATTGTCTTCACAGCTTGCAGATCCATCCTTATGAAGAGTTACTTTAATTTCTGTAGCATAACCTGCTAGTGCTTCATCAACTGCATTATCAAGAACTTCCCATAAAAGATGGTGAAAACCTGAAATATCAGTTGAACCTATATACATTGCAGGACGAGCTCTAACTCCTTCTAAACCAGAAAGAACTTTTATACTACTTGCTTCGTAATTTTCAGTAAAATTCATATCCTTTTTGATCTCCTTTTGGCTTTTGCTAAGAGTTTTCATATTAGATTTATAAGACCATGGGCATTACCAAGTAAAGGAATCCTTCATCTCTATAGCCAGTTATGAGGGCTGGAGTTCTTTCTTCTCCTATTTTAATTTCAACTTCTTCTGAATTCATTACTTCTAAGGCATCTAAGATATAATCTGCATTATAATTTACTAAAAGAGGCTTTCCTTCATAGACTGCACTAAGTTTAATTTGTGCTTTCCCTAATTCTACTTCTTGAGAAATAAGAGTAATTTCATTAGGTTTTAGATCAAAAGTAACAGGTTTGAATTTTTCTGGTATAACTAAAGAAACCCTTTTTAAGGCATCCATTAAAAGTTTTCTGTCTACTTTTAAAATATTTTCATAAGAAGAGGGTATTACACTTCTATAATCTGGGTAGGTCCCCTCTATAGTTCTTGCAAAAAAGACAGAATTTGATGTCCACACTACTACATAATTATTTATATATCCTAATTTTACTATTAATTCTTCCTCAGCAATATCTTCTATCTGTTTAGCTGCTTTTCTTCCCACAATAAAGCCTTCATTAAAATTTACATTTTCTATTCCTATTACTTCTCTATCAAGTTTAACAAGTCTGTGCCCATCTGAGGCAACTGCTCTTAAAACACCCTCTTCTTTTATAGGTTCGAAGTAAATACCACCTAGTACAAAATGACTTTCTTCTTTAGAAGTAGAAAATATGGTGTTTGATATAAGTTCAGCCAGAACCTTTCCTGGGATTTCAAGAGCATTCTCTTCTATAAATTCAGGTAAACTTGGGAATTCTTCACTATCAGTAATGGCTAAGTTATAGAGAATTCTTTCTTGAGCATCCCTTATAATTAACCTATTATCCTCTTTAATTAAATAGATTTCATCTTCGGGAAAATTTTTAACTATTTCATAAAATTTTCTTGCAGGAACACAGAAGGATGTTTCACCTCCTTCTATCTCTGCGAAAACTTTTCCTTTATAACCTGTTTCCAGATCTGTAGAAAGCAAATATAGATAACTTTCATTAGGTTTATATTCTATTAAAACCATAGATAAAACAGCCATAGAGGCTTTTTTGTCTGCTACACTTTCAACTTTTTTTAATATCCTTTCCAGTCTGGAAGTCTCTACTTTAGCTTTCATAAGAAGAACCTCCTATATAAGCGATTTTTAAAAATTATAGCATAAAATTTAGGATTTGCATTTAAATTTTATTTTTAACCTTTATTTAGACTTCTTTTTATAATTTCTCTTGCAATTATAATTCCTGATACAGAAGCCTGAATAAGACCCCTTGTTATTCCTGCACCATCTCCTGCTATAAAAAGATTTTTAATTCTAGTTTCAAGAGAATTGTTTAATTCAAATCTAATGCTATAAAATTTTACTTCAACACCGTAAAGTAAAGTATAAGGCGAATTAATACCGGGAGCAATTTTATCAAGGGCTTCAATCATTTCCAAAATATTTACCAAATATCTGTAAGGAAGAACAAAACTAATATCCCCTGGAGTTGCAATTTTTAAAGAAGGTTTAACAGGATTTCTTAAAATTCTTGCTTCTGTTGATCTTCTGCCTTTTTTGATATCTCCTAATCTTTGAACCAGAACTTCTCTTCCTAAAAGATTGGCAAGTTTTGCAATGCCTTTTCCATATAAAATAGGGTCTTTAAAAGGTTCGGTAAAGTAGGTACTACATAAAATAGCGAAGTTGGTATTATCTGTTTTTTTATAACTATAACTATGTCCATTTACTGTCCATATCCCTTCTATATTTTCTATAATTACCTCTCCGTAGGGATTAACACAAAAAGTTCTTACAGGATCGTCAAAGGTTTTAGAATAATAAAGAAATTTTGGTTCATAACAAAGCAAAGTCAATTCTTCCATTACTGAGGCAGGGACTTCCACCCTAACTCCTATATCTACAGGATTTATTTTAGTAGGTAATCCTAATCTTTTTGCTTCAGTTTCTAACCAACTACTACCTGCTCTTCCAGGGGCAACAACTATATAGTCAGCTAAAATTTCAGTTCCATCTTCAAGCTTAACCCCTTTTACCTTTTCTCCAGAAGTTAAGATTTTTAAAACAGGGTTTTCAAAAATAATATCTGCCCTTTTTGAAATAATTTCTTTAAGACTTTTTAAGATTTCTTTACACTTTTCTGTTCCAATATGTCTTATTTTTGTAGGAATAAATATAAGTCCGCATTTTGAAGCAAGTTTTTTAATTTTTTCTACTTGATTTTTATCAGGAGCATAAATTTTTTGAGGAGCTCCCATTCTTACATATATTTCATCCACATAATCAATCAAATTTATCAATTCCTCTTTTGGCACATAATCCATTAGAAATCCTCCTATTTCTGGGGAAAGATTAAGTTTACCATCGCTAAAAGCTCCCGCTCCTCCCCAACCATTTAACATATCGCAAATTTTACAATTTAAACATTTTCCTGAAATTTCTATGTAACAAGTTCTTTTTTCGATATCCTTTCCTTTCTCAATTATGGTAACTCTGAGATTACTTTTTGAAATTAATTCTAAAGCTGTAAATATTCCTGCAGGGCCTGCTCCAACAATAACTACATCGTAATAATTTTTCAAGTTGGTGCTCCTTATCTAAAATTTTTACTTGTTAAAATTTCAAAATTAATTATAATTAATTATAATTTATTATAAAGCGGGCGTAGCTCAGGGGTAGAGCGGAAGCTT
>PNIK01000089.1 GCA_002877985.1 Thermodesulfobacterium geofontis
TGGGAGCTGGTCCTGGAGATTTAGAACTTTTAACTTTAAAAGCAAAAAGGGTATTAGAAGAAGCAGATGTAGTAATTTATGATTATCTTGCTAATAAAAGATTTTTAGATTTTTGTAAAGATAAAGCTGAAAAAATATATGTGGGTAAAAAAGGAGGTGCGCATACCCTACCTCAAGAAGAAATAAACAAACTACTTGTTAAAAAGGCTAAAGAGGGGAAGATTGTAGTAAGACTTAAGGGCGGAGATCCCTTTCTATTTGGTAGAGGAGGAGAGGAAGCAGAAGCATTGGTTGAAGAAGGTATCCCTTTTGAAGTCATTCCTGGTATTACTTCAGCTATCGCAGTTCCAGCTTATGCAGGAATACCTGTAACCCACAGAAATTATACTTCTACTTTAGCAATCATTACAGGACATGAAGCAGAAGGAAAAGAGGAAAGTAAAATAGATTTTTCAGCCTTAGCAAAAATAGGAACTTTGGTATTTTTAATGGGAGTAAAAAATTTACCCCACATTGTAAAAAGATTAATAGAAGAAGGAAAATCTCCTGAAACTCCTTCTGCAGTAATTCAATGGGGTACATTATCCTGGCAGAAAACAGCTATAGGAACTTTAGAAAATATTGTAGAAAAAACAAAAGAAATGGGTATCACAGCACCAGCTGTAATTATAATAGGAGAAGTTGTTAAACTTAGAGAAAAATTTAACTGGTTTGAAACAAAACCACTTTTTGGGAAAAAAATTGTCATTACCCGTACAAGAGAAAACGCAAGTAAATTTGCCAAAAAATTAGAAGAGCTCGGAGCAATATGCTATGAAATTCCAACCATAAAAATAGAACCTCTTTTAAATAAAAAAATTTCTCAAGTTATAGAAGATCTTTCTAAATATGATTGGATAATTTTTACTTCAGAAAATGGAGTAAAATTATTTTTAAAAGCTCTAAGAGAAAAGAGAAAAGATTTAAGGGCTTTAGGAAAGGCAAAAATAGCTGTTATAGGAAAGGCAACAAAGATGGCTTTAGAAAATTTGGGAGTTATTCCAGATTTAATGCCAGAAGAGGAATTTACTCAAGAAGGCTTAATCTCAGTATTTTCCAAGATAGACATTAAGGATAAAACAGTTCTTATACCAAGAGCAAAAGAGGCAAGAGATGTATTACCTGAGAAATTAGAAGAATTTGGTGCCAAAGTTGATTTATTACCTATTTATGAGACAAAAATTTGTGAAGAATCTAAGGAAGAACTTAAAAAAATTTTAGATGAAGGAGTTGATGTAATAACTTTCACTAGTTCATCAACAGTAAAAAATTTTTTTAAACTCATTGAAGAGAATCAAAAAGAAACACTTAAAAATGTGATTTTCGCGTCTATAGGACCTGTAACTTCAGCAACTCTAAGAGATTTTGGCTTTGAACCTCATATTGAGGCAGAAGAATATACTATAGAAGGGCTTGTTAGGGCAATTGAAAAATATTTTAGAAATTTTAGGGAGGATAGAAAGTGAAAAAAGAAATAAAAGAGGCTCTTGAAATTATAAAAAGGGGGATAGTAGATCTTATAAGTGAAGAAGAACTCATAAAAAAACTTGAAAGATCTTACAGAAAAAAAAGACCCCTTAAAATAAAAGCAGGCTTTGACCCTACAGCTCCTGATCTCCATTTGGGTCATACGGTACTTTTGAGAAAACTCAAACAATTTCAAAATCTGGGACATGAGGTCTATTTTTTAATTGGAGACTTTACCGGTATGATAGGAGATCCAACAGGGAGATCAGAAACAAGACCAGCTTTAACCAAAGAACAGATTTTAGAAAACGCTAAAACCTATGAAGAGCAGGTTTTTAAAATTTTAGACCCTAAAAAAACAAAAGTAACCTTCAATAGTCAATGGTTTTCTAAGATGTCTGTAGAAGATGTTATAAGGCTTTGTGCTAAATATACGGTTGCCAGAATTTTAGAAAGAGAGGATTTTAAAAAGCGCTTAGAATCAGGAATTCCTATATGTATACATGAATTGATTTATCCTCTTTTTCAGGCATACGATTCAGTTGCTTTAGAAGCAGATATTGAGCTTGGTGGAACTGATCAACTTTTCAATTTGTTAATAGGAAGGGATATTCAAAAAGAATACGGACAGGAACCACAGGTAGTTATAACACTTCCGCTTTTAGAAGGACTTGATGGTGTTCAAAAAATGAGCAAGAGTTTTGGAAACTATGTTGGTATTATGGAACCCCCCTTTGAAATGTATGGAAAAATAATGTCCATTCCCGATCATATTATGTGGAAATATTATTTACTTTTAACTGATTTTTCAGAAGAAGAAATTAATGAAATGAAAGAAAAAGTAGAAAAAGGAGAATATCATCCAAAGGAAGCAAAGAAAAAACTTGCCAGATATATAGTTTCCCAATTTCACTCAGAAGAAAAAGCTTTAAAAGCAGAGGAGGAGTTTGAAAGGATTTTTGCTAAAAGAGAAATGCCAAGAGAAGCAATTACTATAGAATTAAAAGCTGGGAAAATTTGGCTTCCTGGTTTTTTGAAAGAGCAAGGATTTGTTAAAAGCAGTTCCGAGGCAAGAAGATTAATTTCCCAAAGGGCAATTGATTTGAATAAAAATCCTATTACCAAAGAAGAAATAGAAATACCTCCAGGAGAACATTTTTTAAAAATAGGAAAGAAAAAGTTTGTTAAATTGGTAGTAAGTTAAAGTTTTATTTCCTGAAAGTAAGGAAAAAGCTCTTTATATAAAGCTTTCAGATGTTTGGATATAACCCTAACTTCATCTAATATTGCTAAAAAATTTATATCTCCTTCCCAGCGAGGAACAAGCTGAAGATGAATATGATCTGGATAACCAGCACCAGCTACTTTTCCAAGGTTAAAACCTATATTAAAACCATCTGGTTTTAAAACCTTTTTAAGAATTTTTATAGCTTCTTTGCTCATTTTCATTATATCTAAAAGCTCCTCATCCTTTAAATCTTCTAAATTTGCTATGTGTCTTCTTGGAGCAATTAATAAATGACCTGTGTTGTAAGGAAATTTATTCATTATAACTAAAATCTTATCATCTCTATAGAGAATTAATCTCTCTTCATCGGGAAGTGGACATTCTTCAGGACAGAAAATACAATTAGGATCCTTTTTACCAGAAACATATTCGCCTCTCCAAGGAGCCCATAAAATTTTTCTTTCCATAACCCCCTCTTTATAAGTTCTGGATTTAAGGTTAAAATAGCACAATAAAAATACCATAAAATTTGAGATTTAAAAGAATATGAAATCTAATGTTGTGGTATCAATTTTAAAATGTCCCACATAATTACTATTTTAAAATATCATATTTCTGGTGGCCTCTCCCTTTTTAAATCTTTTTAGGGAAGGCTTTTATGGAAAGAGCCAAAGGTAGAATAGAAAGGCTTTTTAGATTTTTTCAGAACAGACTTATAAAAGAGATGAGATTAAAAGGGATAAAGGATTATGGGAGTGCAAACAGATAGAGAATTACCAGGGGAGGCTGATCTTGAAATAATTTTTTCCATAAGGCACTTAAGGAAAGTGGGGGAAGATAATACTATAAGGTATCAGGGGAGGATTTATCAGGTTCTTCTTTCAAATAGTATAAGAGAGTTTGGAGAAAAAGGTTTTTTAAAAAAGAAGAAAGTGACATTTCAAAATAGTAATAAAAATGACTTGACAATAGGAATAACAATAAGAAATTTAATAAAGGTTTTATTTAGTTTTAATGTATAAGAATATTTTATATGGTCTTTTTTTTACTATTACAATAATTTTTTTCTCCTTTTTATACATTCTTAGTAAAAATTTTCCTATAAATTTTGTTCAAATAATTTATTTTATAAATAAAAAATATTTGCTTTTTAGTTTATGTTTTATTTTTATTTTTTATACTTTTGATAATTTAAGAATATTTATTATTGCACAATCTTTAGGTTTAAAATACTCTTTTTTATATGGTTATGTAATAACTTTAGTAAATACTTTTGGAGCTACAGTGACTCCCTTTTTTTTAGGTGGTGAGCTTTTGCCATTTTATACTCTAAAAAGAATAAAAGGAGAGATTTATCAAATAATGAGCTTAATAACTTTGAAAGCAATATCCGGGTTTTCTTTTTATTTAATATTTTTACCTTTTACTATTCATTCTCTGTTAAGAAATCCGAAAGAAGCAAAAGGAATCATTTTTTTATTTTTATTTATTTTATTTTTAACTATTTTTTTGTTTATTTTGTGGCAAATAGTCTTTAAAAAAAGTTTAAAATTTATAAACAAAGAAAGTTTTAAAAGTGTAAAATATACTCTTTCAAAATATATAATTGTGTGTAAAGATTTTTTTAAAGAAAAAAGGTTAATATTTTTATTAGTTTTAATATGCAGTTTATTTATGTATAGCTCTCTAATTTTTACAGGGATTTTTTTAGTAAAAGCCTTTAACCAAAATACAGATTTTAAAAAGATTTTTTTTGCTCAATTACCTTTGATTTATGCAATTTTTATGAGTCCAACTCCAGGGGGAAGCGGTATTGGTGAAATAGGTGCACTAACTGTTTTTGATAAATTTATAAATATTGAATCCTTAGGAACATTTGCTATTTTTTGGAGAATCATCACTCAATATTTAGGCGCATTTATCGGGGGGATTTTGTTTTTGATACTAATTATTAAGGATATCCATAAAAAAAATGTCTAAGCTTTTAGATTATATAAATCCTTATTTTTACGTTATTCAAGCAAGAAATATTTTATATGAAAAAGGAATTATTAAAAATTTTAAAATTTCCGTTCCAGTTATTTCAGTGGGAAATCTATCCCTTGGCGGAAGTGGAAAAACTTCTTTAGTTAGATATTTGTGTGAGAATTTGTCTTCTCATTGTAATATGGCGGTTCTTTCAAGAGGATACAAGAGAAAAAGTAAAGGAACGGTTATAGTGATGGAAAAAGGGAAACTTAAAACTGATTGGGTAAGAGCAGGAGATGAACCCTATTTGCTTGGTAAAATTTTTGAAAAAAGAGATATAAAAATTGATATAGTAGTTGATGAAAATAGAAAAAGAGGAGCTGAAATAGCTTTAAAAGAATTGAGGGCAAATTTGATTTTACTGGATGATGGTTTCCAACACCTTAAACTAAAAAGGAATTTAGATCTTGTTCTCCTAAAAAAAGAAGATTTAGAAGATACACTTTTTCCCTTTGGAAGACTAAGAGAGCCTTTAAGTTCTTTGAAAAGGGCAGATGCCATAATTTTGACTTATCAGGATTACAAGCCCTTTGATTTTTCTTATAAAGAAAAACCAGTTTTTAAACTCTATAGAAAAAACTGGAAAATATTAAATAAAAATTTAGAAGAAGTTCACCATTTTGAAAATAAAGAATTTATAGCCTTTTGTGGTTTAGCAGATAATAAACAATTTTTTGATACCTTGGAAAAACTCGGCTTAAAAATAAAGAAAAGGATTTCCTTCCCAGATCATTATCATTACAAAAATTTTAAACTTGATCCGAAAGAAAATTATATCACCACCTTAAAAGATGGAATAAAATTTGATTTTAAGGAAAATCTTTATTTTTTAGATTTTGAAATAGAGGTTAAGGGATTGATTGAGTTTATTTTAAAATTTTTAAAAATGTGATAAATATAATTAAAGTAAACCTTTATAGAGGCAAAAATGAGATTTAAAAAATATTTGTTTATTCTAATTTTTATTATAAGTTTAAGCTTTTTTTCTTTTTCAGTTTTAAATTCCTCTTATATTGTAAATTTTGAATTTTATACTTATAAAGGAGAAAAATACAGCTTGAAAAATTTTAAAGGAAAGTACATTCTCTTAAATCTTTTTACAAGTTACTGCCCCATGTGTTTAATAGAACTTAATACCCTGAACAAACTCAATAATAGCTGTAAATCTGATGGATATAAAATTATTTCCTTATTGGTTGATAAAGAAGGAATAACTCTACTTCCTAAAATTGTCAATTCACGTAATATAACTTATACTGTAGGTATAGCACCTTCGGAGATCTATAAAATTTTTCCTGATTTTTCTATTACTCCCACAACTTATATATTGAATCAGAATGGTAATCTGGTAGAGAGGGTAGTAGGATATAAAAGCTTGAAAGAATGGATAAAAATTTTAAATAAGTATGTGAGGTGTAATTAAAGAATTTTATCAGGTATACAAATATTAAGAGCAGGTGTAATATATTTTATAATTTCAAAAATTTGTGTGGCTGGTGTTGGGTTTGCTAAGGCACCAGCTAATCTATTAATTTTTGAACCTAAACTACAAGCTTTTTCAGGGGAAAAACCAATATATATTAAAGCAGACACTATCCCTGTTAAAGTGTCTCCTGTTCCTCCAATTGCCTCTAATTCTGGGATTATAGGATCTAAAATTATTTCCAAAATTTTTCCATTTTTTACAATATAATCCTTTTCACCTTTTATAAGTAAATATTGAGGTGTATTTTTGTATTGATAAGCTCTTTTAATTAAATCTTCTATTTTATTTTCTTCAGCTAAAAGAAACCCTCTTGTATAAAAAGGATGAGGTGCCTCTTCATCTGCTAAGAAAGCAAGTTCTCCTATATCTGGAGTGAATAGATCAAAAAAATTGGCATATCCAGCCATTTTTACAACATACATAAATCCTGCATCTGCAATAAGAAAAGGTTTTGAGTTTAACTTTTCTAAACTCATTATAACTTTTAAGCAACCATCTACATCTGGAAGAATATAATGAAAGGTTATCAATTTTGGGTCTAATTTAGGGATAACTTCAGCCAATGATTTGTATAAGTTTTTACTTCCGTTACCCTTTCCGATATCCCCTACAAGAAATACAAAGGGTAAGGGTTTGTTAAAATATTCTAAGACTTTTATTGAAGCTGAAATTAAAGCAGAAGTTCCCCTTTCTACGGGTATTTCCAGAGTATCTATTTTAAGGGCTTCATTTTTAAGTTCTGTTTTTCCTAAAATTAAAGGAAAATCTTCGTGAGGAACAATTCCAGTTATGAGAAACATAAAAGTTCTTTAACTTTATCAAAAGCAAGTTGTAGAGCATATCCGCATAGAGTATGTCCAAGTTCCTTAGGTTGAGGAGCATCTTTTAAATTTAAGCCTATAAGTTTTGAAGCTAAAAAAGGGACATCAGGGCATCCACCACCTGAAATATTAACAATAGTAAGAGTATCTTTATCTACAGTAATTTTCATATTTGCTGCTCTTACCATTAAATATTTCCCAAAATCTTTAATGTTAAAAATATTCACAGGTTTTAAAAGTTTTTGTCCTTTATTATAAGGAATAAAATCTAAGGGTTCTAATTTATAAGTTTTTAGAATTTTTATAATTCCCATACTTTCTACTATAGGAATTTCTATAGCAAGATCACAGCCTCTTCTCACTTCTGGAGGTGGTCCAACAACTTTTACCTTAATACCTTTTTCTTTAAGTATACCTTCAGCTCTAATGACTTCTAAAGTATTTTCAAAAATTAAAATACCTTTATCAAAAAATTCCTTCTTATTTTCCTTTTTCTTTTTAAACAATTTAGCAAAAAATGACATTTTTATCCTTTCTTAACTAAAATTTTATATATATTTTCTTCCTCTTTTATTTCAAGTATTTGACATTTTATAGAATTTACGGCTCGTATAATATTTTCTTTCGAAGTATTGGTATCTACCCAGATTTCTACTTCACCTTTATCTAATTTTTTAAGAACTTCTAAAGTCCTTAATACTGGTTCCGGGCAAGAAAGTCCTCTTACATCTATTATTTCTGCCATTTTATCCCCCTATTTCTATGATTATTTTTAAATAATTTTTAAAGTCAATTTTAGCTTTTATTTTGCAATCCATTAATTTAAGAACCCTCAAAATTTTTTCTTGTCATTTTTATTTAGAAGTATTTCTAATTTGCCTGTTTTTATTTTGTTCAAAGTTTCTAATAACAGTAAAATTGGCTCTGCACAAAGATTATTTTTACAGTTTTTAAAAACTCTTAGGTCTAAAAAATTTATTTCCATTTTAAATTCTTTTTTCTCTCATAGTAAAGCCGATAATAAAACAAACAATAAAGCCTAAAATAATAGCTTCTGGGGTATGAGGACCTATTCCCTTAGGAGAAGCCGCTATTCCAAAATTATGAGAAATAGCAGCTCCTATAATCATTCCTGTAGCAAATATAGCTGCATCTCCATCCCCTTCTCCAGATAAAAAGAGTTGCCTTCCTGGACAACCTCCAGCCAAAGCAAATGCTAAACCAGCAAGAGTCATTCCTAAGAAATTCCATAATTGCATAGTATGGGCAATAGGTTGGTTTTCAAAACCAGGATTAAATTGATCTAAAATTAAATTAGTAATAAAAGCTGCTACAAAAAGGGACAATACCCCTAAAAAGAGATGAGGTTGTTTAAAAAGGATAAGATCTCTAAAAGCTCCCATTGTGCAAAATCTACTTCTTTGTGCAATAAAACCTATAAAAATCCCAATTGATAGGGAAATAAATATAGGTGCATGCATGGAACCAGGTCCCTTTATACTGAAGAATAAAATATTTGTTTGGTAGTAAACATCTAAAAGAAGTAAAACTAAAAATAAAAACATTAGCAAAGGAAACCAAATTCCTGCAGCTTTTGAAGGAAAGCTTTGAGTTCTTCCTAAAGAATATCCCATTTTGAAAAATCTTGTTCCAAGAAAAATTCCAAATATTAGTCCAAGAAAACCAAAAATGGCATTACCATCCCCGCCAGCGAGTCTAAGTAAAGTTCTCCATGGACAACCTAAAAAGGTTAAAGCACCTATCATAGCAAAAATACCTAAAATAAATCTAATAAAAGGAGAGGAGCCACCTCTGGGACGGTATTCTTTAAAAATTAAAGCAGAAAGGAAAGCTCCTAAAACAAAACCTATGATTTCTGGTCTCATATATTGTACTACCTCAGCTCTATGAAGTCCCAGAGCACCAGCAATATCTCTTTCCATACAGGCAACACAAATTCCCATATTTGGAGGATTACCTAATTTTTGAAGAACAGCTGCTAGAATCCCAATAAAAAGACCAGTTAATACTATTCCAGCCCTTGTAGCAAAAAAATTTTTAAGCCGCTCCATTTATCTTACCTCCAATTGAAGTTTTTAATAAAATTTAAATAAATTTAATTAAAAAATTACCAATAAGTCAAATAGATAAATTAAATAAATTCTAATTTAACTTATTGAAAAACTTCATAAATTTTAAAAACTAAAAGAGAAGAACTCTTCCAAAAAATTTTTAGCTGAGGAATTCTTTAATTATAGAATTTTCAATGGGAAGTCCCTTAGCAACAAGAATCTTAAGCATTTCTCCAAGGGCAACCACTTT
>PNIK01000062.1 GCA_002877985.1 Thermodesulfobacterium geofontis
AGTCCGCTGCTCTACCGACTGAGCTACCCCGGCAACCAAATATTAAAATTATTATATTTCTCCATTTTGTCAAGCCTTTTACCTATTTTAAACAACTGATTATGTGCCCTAATTTTTCTTTTTTAGCTTTTAAATAGTTATAATTTTCCGGTCTTGGTGGTATTTCAAGAGGAACTCTTTCTACCACTTTCATCCCATATCCTTCAAGTCCAACTATTTTTCTTGGGTTATTGGTCATAAGCCTCATTTGCCTTACTCCCAGATCCCTTAAAATCTGAGCTCCTATTCCATAGTCTCTTAAATCTGGCTTAAATCCAAGAGCTAAATTAGCTTCCACTGTGTCTTTACCTTCATCTTGCAATTTATATGCTTTTAACTTATTTAAAAGACCTATCCCTCTTCCTTCCTGTCTGAGATATAAAAGAACTCCCTTACCTTCTTTGGCAATTAATTCCATTGCTTTTTTAAGCTGAAGCCCACAATCGCATCTTAAAGAACCAAAGACATCCCCTGTTAAACATTCAGAATGAACCCTTACCAATACAGGATTTTCATCTATTTCCCCCATTACCAAAGCAATATGGGTTGCTTTATCAATAAAATTAGAATAGGCAATAAGCTTAAACATCCCGTATTCAGTAGGAAGATAGGTTTCAACTTCTCTTTTAACTAAACTTTCCTTTTTAATTCTATAGGCAATCAAATCTCTTATGGTAATAATTTTCAAACCGTGTTCATCTGCAAATTTTTCAAGATCAGGTAAACGAGCCATGGTTCCATCATCTTTCATTATTTCACATATAACACCAGCAGGTTTCAATCCTGCAAGTCTTGCAAGATCTACTGCTGCTTCTGTATGTCCTGCTCTAACAAGAACCCCTCCCTTTCTTGCTATAATTGGGAAAACATGACCAGGAGTTATAAAATCTTGAGGTTTGCTGTTTTCATCAATTACAAGTTTGATGGTATAAGCTCTATCATAAGCGGAAATACCTGTTGTAATTCCATGCCTTGCATCTATGGATACTGTAAAAGCCGTGCCAAAGGGATCTACTCCTCTTCTTGGTTGTAAAGGAAGTTCTAATCTTTCTGCAGTCTCAGGAGTTATAGCTAAGCAAATAAGCCCTCTTCCATATTTTGCCATAAAATTGATAGCCTCCGGAGTTACCTTTTCTGCTGGTAATACAAGATCACCTTCATTTTCTCTGTCTTCATCATCAACAACAATAATCATTTTTCCTTTTTTTATATCTTCTAAAGCTTCCTCAATGGTACTAATAGGCATAAATATTTCCTCCTAATTAGAGGTTGGTTAAACTATTAGATATGTTAATATAATAAATCTATTAATCTTTTTGCCAAGAGTAAGAATGGAAAAAATAGAAAGCATTACTCGTTCAGCTACCTCAGTAACTATTGCAGTTTTCGTAAGTAGAATTCTTGGACTTATAAGAGAACAGGTACTTGCCTATTTTTTTGGAGCAGGGAAAAGTATGGATGCCTTTGTGGTAGGATATAGAATCCCCAATCTTTTAAGAGATCTCTTTGCTGAAGGTGCCCTTGGTTCAGCCTTTATAAAAGTTTTTAGCTCAAGTCTTGAAAAGGAAGGAATAGAAAAAAGCTTTAAGATAGCTCAAATTCTTATATCAAATTTTTTAATCATTCTTATAATAATAGTTACCTTAGGAATAATCTTTGCTGATTACATAGTTTCCCTTATTGCACCAGAATTTAAGAAAGATCTTTACAAAATTGCCCTTACTACAAAACTCACTCAGATAATGATGCCCTTTCTCTTATTTATAAGTTTAGCCTCCATTTTGGCAGGAATGCTTAATTCTTTCAGAATATTTTTTCTTCCTGCCCTTTCCTCAGGATTTTTTAACTTAGTTTCTATTATTATAGGAGTTGCAGGATACTATTTTTTAGTAAACATAGCTATAAACCCAATCTATGCTATGGCAGTGGGAGTTACCTTAGGAGGATTATTTCAGGTTGTTTTTCAGTATCCCTTAATTAAAAAGAAAGGTTTTTCTTTTTCCTTTTCTCCAGATTTTAAAAACGAATATTTTAAAGAAGTTTTGAGGCTTATGTTCCCGGTTATTTTAGGACTTTCTGTAGTCCAGATAAATATATTTATCAATACCTTTTTTGCTACTTCCTGTGGAGAAGGAGCAGTTTCTTGGTATTCCTATGCTTTCAGAATTATGTATGTTCCTCTTGGACTATTCGGAGTAGGGCTTTCTCAAGCACTTTTACCAGAACTTTCACGACAGATTGCAAGAAGGAATTTTACAATAGCTAAGGATACTTTTTCAAGAGCTTTAATCATTTCTTTAAGCCTATCCATCCCCTCTGCTATAGGGCTTTTTATACTTTCTAATCCTTTAATAGGTATTCTTTTTGAAAGAGGGAAATTTACCTTCTATGATACTTTAAAAACTTCCGGAATTTTACAGATTCTTTCTCTTGGGCTTCCTTTCTATGGACTCTCTAAAACTGCAGTCCCCTTGTTTTATTCCTTAGGTAAAACTATAATTCCTGCCTTTGGAAGTATAATTGCGGTAATTACAAATATAATTGTTATTCTTTTAACTATAAAAAAACTGGGAATAAATGGAGTTGCTCTTGGAACAAGTGCTTCTCTTATTTTCCAAGCACTTTTTTTACTTTTTATGGCTATTTATAAAATGGGAACTTTTGATTTTAAATTTATACTAAGGTCTCTTTTTACTTTGATATTTGCAAGCCTGGGATTGATAGGAATTTTAAAAGTTTTGGATATATTTGCTTTAAATAGCTTACTAAAAATATTTTTAGGTATTCCTCTTGGGGCAATGGTTTTTATTGGTATTTGTAAAGTTTTAGGACCTAAAGAAACTTATATGTTTTTTGAGAAATTTTTTAAACCTTTTAATAAATTTTAAGCGCAAATAGGAGAGTAGAATTAATACGGTTTTAGATTTTGCTATACCTGAAAAAACAGAGCTTTTGAAGACTTTATATAATTATGTAGAAAATACATATAAAGTCTATCCTCTTGCATGTAAACCTGGGTGCAGTCTTTGTTGTACACAAAAAATTTTTGCCACCTCTATTGAGGCATATTATATACTTGATATTCTAACAGAAACTGATTTAGAAAGGCTTTTCCAGATAAAAAATTATCTTCGTCCAAAACTTACTCACAATCAGATTTTACTTTGCTATAAAGAAGGCTCAGAACCATCTTTAGAGGAATTTTCAGAAATTTTAGACCCTTGTCCCTTTTTAACAGAAGAAAATCTATGTAAAATTTATGAAAGAAGACCACTTATGTGTCGCATTATGGCATCTGCTGTGCCTTGCGAAAAGGGCTATGCTGAGCTTCCTCCTTTTCTTTTTCAGGTAAGCACCATTGCTCTTCAGCTTGCTGAAAATATAGATATCGGAGGTCTTTACGGAAATATACTTGATTTACTAAAATTCCTTTATAAATATAAAAAAGGCTCAGCTGAAGAGATCCCAGATTATCTTTTAAATACAATTGAGGTGGATGAACTTCCTATTTTACCAGAGGAAAGGGAATTAAAAAAGTGGGTGGGTAATTTATATAGAACTCCCATAAGTAAAGATTTCACTTTTAGAGAACTTTTACAAAAATTAAGAGAAGAATTTAAAAAATATGAGATCCTAAGTTTTCTCAAGGAGATTTTTTAAATATGTATCAAGGAAAAGTAGTTTTTAATATAAAGGAAGCTGATAATATCTATTTATTAGGGATTGAGGCTCCCAAGAAAATTTTAAAAAGTTTTAAGCCTGGACAATTTTTAAAAATAAAAATCGATAAAAGATTCGATCCTCTCATCCCCAGACCTTTTAGTATCCACGCAATTGATGAAAACATTCTCTATATTCTTTATCAAGTTGTAGGAAAGGGTACAAAAGCTTTAAGTGAAATTAAAAAAGGAGAGATTATTGAATTTCTGGGCCCTTTGGGGAAACCCTTTCCAAAAATAAAGAATTATATTATTTGTGCAGGAGGGATAGGGATAGCAGGTTTTGGTTTTCTGCTTCAAAAAAGTGTTAATAAGAAAGACTTTTATCCTCCTGAAAAAATTTTTTATGGAGCTAAAACAAAAAATGAGCTAGTAAGGTTGCCTTTTTTAAAGAAATTTGGTATACCTATAAAACTATCTACCGATGATGGATCTAAAGGGTATAAAGGCTTGATTACAGATATGGTAGAAAAGGAACTTAAGAAAAATCCTCAAATAATTTTAGCCTGTGGTCCACAGCCAATGCTTAAAAAAATAGCAGAACTGGGAGAAAAATATAAAGTAAAAACTTATTTGGTTATGGAAACCTTTTTAGCCTGTGGAATTGGTTTCTGTATGGGATGCGTTATTCCATCAAAGAAGGGGAATTATTTACATCTTTGTATAGATGGACCAACTTTTTTGGCAGAGGAGATAGACCTTGGATTTCTCAGTTAATCTCGGGCTTCTCAAACTAAAAACTCCTTTAATGCTTGCTTCAGGCACCTGGGGGTTAGGAGAAAATCTGGATAAGTTTTTTTCTCTTAAAGAAATTAGAGAAAATATAGGAGCTTTAGTTACAAAGGGAATTTCTATAAATCCAAGAAAGGGAAATCCTCCTCCAAGACTTTTTGAAACTCCCTGTGGACTTATAAATTTTATAGGAGTTGAAAATCCAGGAATTAAAGAGTTTAAAAAAAGCTTTCTTCCAAAAATTAAAAAATTTGGTATTCCTGTTATTGTTAATCTATATGGAGAAAAGATTGAAGAGTTTCTTGAGCTTGCTAAAGATTTAAAAAAGGAAAAGGTTGCTGGACTTGAACTCAATATTTCCTGTCCCAATGTTGAGAAGGGTGGAATTTATTTCTCCTATGATCCTAAAATCGTTTCAGAACTGGTTAGGAAGGTTAGAAAAGTCTGGGAAAGATTTTTAGCTGTTAAACTTTCTCCAGTTGGTCCTGTTTATGAAATAGCAGAAATATGCGAAAAATCTGGGGCAGATGCTATAGTTGTTGCTAACACCTATCCAGCTTTAGCTGTAATTAGTCTTAAACCCTTTAAAATTTTACAGGGTGGGCTTTCAGGCCCAGCTATAAAGCCCCTTACTCTGCGTTTGGTTTACGAAATTTCCAAAAAAATAAAAATTCCTGTTATAGGATGCGGTGGAATAATTTCTGGAAAGGACGCTTTGGAATATTTGCTTAGTGGGGCAAAGGCTTTTCAAATAGGAACCACTAATTTAATAGATCCTAGGTCTGCTATAAAGATAATGAGAGAATTAAAGGAATTCAAAAATGGCTTATGTGATAAGAGCGATACCTGTTAATAAAAACTTTAGAACCTTTGCTGTTGAATGTAGAGATGTTGTTGAAGAAGTAAGAAAACTTCAAGGCTTAAGTCCTGTTGCTTCTGCAGCTCTTGGAAGAGCTCTTGCAGGAGTTGCCCTTCTTTCAGCAGATCTAAAAACTGGAAAAATACTTCTTCAAATAAGTGGAGGTGGCCCCTTAGGTGAAATACTTGCAGAAGGAGATTATCAGGGAAATTTAAGAGGCACAGTGAGAAATCCTGATGTTTATTTAAAAATTAAAGGCAAAAAATTGCCTGTTGGAGAAGCTGTGGGAAAAAATGGATTTATTTCGGTAGTTAAAGATTTAGGATTAAAAGAAATCTATCAAAGTTCAACTAAATTAGTTTCTGGGGAAATTGCAGAAGATCTTGCCTATTATCTTACAGTTTCAGAACAGATCCCCTCTGCAGTTTCTTTAGGAGTTCTTGTAGGAACTGATGGAAAGATTCTTGCTGCAGGAGGTTTTTTAATTCAAAAATTGCCAGAAGCAAAGGATGAGGAAATTGCAGAGTTGGAAGAAAAATTAAGAAATCTTCCTCCTATTACAACTCTTTTATCACAAGGAAAGGGTCCAGAAGAGGTTTTGGCTATGTTATTTCCAGATATAAAAATACTTGAAAAAAGAGAACTCAGGTATAAATGTACCTGCAATGAAGAAAGAGTAGAAAGTATGCTTGTTGCCTTAGGAGAAAAGGAGTTGGAGGATTTTATAAAAAAGAAAGAACCTATTGAAGTTATCTGCCACTTTTGCAGGAAAAAATACATTATTTCTTTAGAAAGAGTAAAAGAACTTTTAAAAGAACTCAAAACCAAAAAAAAGAGGTGAAGGGATGAAAAAACTGGGAGCCTTGATATTAACTTGCAGTCTTTTTTCCTTACCATACACAAGTTTTTCAGCAACAGATGAAGAAATTTACAGGCTTCTGCAAGAATTAGCAAAAGAAGTAAAGGAGTTAAAACAAGAAAACCAATTTTTAAAAGAAGAAATTGAAAGGCTTAAAGCTCAGCAAAAGACAGAAACAAAAGAAGCAAAGACAGAGGTTGTGAAGAAGGATGAAAAAGGAATATTTTCTGGATTTTTTTCCAAAGGAGCTTATGGAGCAAGTAATTCTAAGGTTGATTTTTACGGATTCTTAAAAGGAGATTTAATCTGGCAAGATTCATCCTCTGTAGGAACAATTTATTTACTTTGGGCTTTACCGAAAGATAAAGGAAGACACGATTCTACCTCCACTATAACTTTCAGACACAGTAGATTTGGTTTAGACTTAACCAGACCTTATAAAGATTTTACTGTTAAAGGGAAATTCGAAATGGATTTTTATACCGAAAGTAGCGATACTGTAAATAAACCCTGGAATCCTGAACATGCACCTTTAAGAGCAAGACTTGTTTATCTTGAATTTTTAAAAGATTCTTGGGAATTAAGAGTGGGACATGACTGGATGACAATTTCTCAACTTTATCCACACCTTTCAAATTTTCCTTCAGGTTCCTATATGGGAAACTTAGCCTATCGTGCAACTCAAATAAGGGTTACTAAAAATTTTAAATTTTCTGAGGAGGATCTTTTAAAAGTTCAAGTAGCTCTCGAGAGACCATTTAATTTTGGAAAATTAAACGGGGTAGTGGTTTTTGATAACGATCCTGATGTAGATTTTGCTTTTCCAGGGATTGAAGCAAGAGTAGCATATCAAACTAAACTTTTTGATAAACCTGCTCTTTTTGCTTTGTATGGACACTACTCTGGACAAGAATATAAAAAAGACTATAAAAATTTAAGTGGAGATATAAAAACAACCAGTTTTTCAACAGGGATGGAACTGAGTCTGCCTTTACCCTTTTTTAAAAAGTATAACCCTGTGCTTTCTGGGGAATTATGGTATGGTCAGGGATTGGGTGGTTACTATACAGCTGCTATAGATCAAACAGCAAGAATAAAATATTGGGATGAAAGTGAAAAAAAGTATGTTTATGCTACGGATTTATCCGGTTTCGATAAAAAAACTGACAAAATAATTTCTATTACCCCTGTTCATGCTATTGGTGGATGGGTTGAACTTGGACTCAATCTTACTCCTAAACTGCAAAGCTGGTTTGGATGGGGAATTGACAACCCGCTTGATTCTGAGTTAAAAGGAGTAAAAGGTGCAAGATTGCAACAACAAATGTATTATGCCCACTTTTTATATAAATTTGTTCCTGAATTTGGAACAGGGTTGGAATATCTCCGTGCCATTACAGATTATAGAAAAAATGACGGAGATGATGGAATTGTCAATCGCTTCATGTTAAGCTTTTATTACTTCTTTTAAAATTTAGACGCGGACCCTTAGGATCCGCGGATTTCTTGAATATTCTTCATCTATTGAAAGTTGTAAACTTGGTGATAAATTTTAAAATATCGTGTTTGATATTTTTAGAAAAATTCCACTTAAGTGGAAACTTACTTCTCTTCTCCTTTCTCTAAATTTCATTTTGGTGTTTTCCCTTTATATATCTTATACTCAAATAGAAAAAAAGCTTCTGAGAGAAGTTGAAGAACAGATTAAAGAGCTTACTACAGTGATACAAATAGGAGTAAAAGAAATTACAGGAGGGGACCCAAACATACTTAATGAATATTTAAATTCATTAAAAACAAGGGGTATTAAAGAAATTTCAATTATTAGTAACACTCAAGAAATTATCGCAAGTACCAATCCTCAAAAAATTGGCAAACCAATTAGTCACAAGAAAAAAGAATTGATTATAAAGGCTGAACTTGGTGAACAGGTTTCGGAAGAAAAGGATGAAAAAGAAGATGTTTATAATGTAATTGTTCCTATAGTAGCAGGAAATGTTCAATATGGATATATGCATTTAAAAATAAATAAAGAGAATTTTTCACAAATTCTTAAAATTAACGCATTGAAGCGAATGTTAATCACTTTATTTATCCTCTCCATTGGAACAGTTTTAATTTATATAATTTCCGCAAGATATACTAAACCTATTAATGTTTTAGCTGAGGCAGCTATAAAAGTAGCCCAGGGAAATTTTTCCTATAGATTGGACATCAACAAAAAAGATGAATTTGGAAAAATAGCTGAAAGTTTTAATTTTATGATGCAAAAATTAGAAGAAAATCAACTTTTACAAAAAAGACTCAGAGAGGCAGAACATCTTTCTACCCTTAATTATTTAAGTAGATCCATTGCACATGAAATAAGAAATCCTCTTAATTTTATTAATTTGAGTATAGATCATCTCATAGAAAGACTTAAAAAAGAGGAAATGGATTTTCAAAATTATGTAAAACTTTTAGAAAATATGAAACAAGAAATTTTTAGAATAGATAAATTAATTAGAGAATACTTAGATTACATTCGTCCGCTCAAACTTGACATAAAATCTGTAGATATTAAAGAAATAATGGATGAGGTGGTTGCTAATGTTGAAATTGCAGCAAAAAAACAAGGCGTAAATATTTATAAAGATTACGAGTCCTTTATTGTCAATATTGATGCTGGGCTGATAAAAAGTTGTCTTTTAAATATAATTGTTAATTCTTTACAGGCTATGAAAGATTCAGTAATTAAAAATTTATACCTTAAAACTGAGAAAGCAGAAAATAAATTTTTAGTAATTAGTATATCTGATACAGGTTGCGGAGTACCTAAAGAATTATTAGACAAAATTTTTGAACCTTATTTTACTACAAAAAAAGAAGGGCTTGGATTGGGATTGTCTTTAACCAAAAAAGTTATAGAAGAACATGGAGGAAAAATAAAATTTTTAAGTGAATATGGTAAGGGTAGCGAAGTAAAAATTTATTTACCTTTGTGATAAGTTATGACTTCAGTTTTAGTAATTGATGATGAATCTTATCAAAGAGAGATTTTATCAATTATCATTTCAGAGGCTGGCTATTCTGTCTATTCTGCTTCAAATCTTAAAGAAGCTAAAGAAATAATCAAAAAATATTCCCCAGATATTATTCTTACAGATTTAAAACTTGAAAACGAAAACGGTCTTGAAATATTGAACCATCTTCCTCAAGAACCCTTTACCCCTGCTGTAATAGTAATTACAGCTTTTGGAACAATATCTTCGGCTGTAGAGGCAATTAAAAAGGGAGCCTTTGATTATTTAACCAAACCTATAGATAAAGATATTCTACTGATCACAATAAAAAAGGCAGAAGAAAAAATAAATTTGATTAAAGAAAATTTAAGATTAAAAGAAGAATTATATAAACAATTTAAAATTGAAGGTGTTATAGGTAAATCAAAAAAAATGCTTCAGGTTCTTGATATTGTAAAAAAAGTAGCTCCAACTTCAGCAACAGTTCTTATTTATGGAGAAAGTGGGACAGGAAAGGAACTTATAGCAAGATCTATACATTATAATTCTCCCAGGAAAGAATATCCCTTTATTGCTATAAATTGCGCTGCTATTCCTGAAACTCTTATTGAAAGTGAACTTTTCGGTTATGAACCAGGAGCTTTTACAGGTGCAAATACTAGAAAATTAGGTTTAATAGAAATTGCAAACAAAGGGACTCTTTTTCTTGACGAAATTGCTGAACTTCCCTTATCTCTTCAAGCCAAGCTTTTAAGAGTTTTACAAGATAAAGAAGTAAGAAGAATAGGAGGAAAAGATACAATAAAGGTGGATGTAAGATTTATTGCAGCAACTAATAAAAATCTATTAGAAGAAATTAAAAAAGGCAAATTTAGAGAAGATCTTTTTTATAGATTAAAAGTTGTAAGTATTGAAATACCACCTTTAAGGGAGAGAAAAGAAGATATTCCAGAGCTTGTAAAGTTTTTTATAGAAAAATATTCAAAAGAAATAGGAAAGAAAATCTCAGGAGTTGACGAAAAAGCTTGGCAAGCTTTAATGAATTATCACTGGCCAGGAAATATAAGAGAACTTGAAGCTGTTATAGAAAAAGCAATAATTGTTTGTGAAGGAGAAAAAATTACTTTAAAAGATATTCAAGATGAATTGCAATGGCCACTTCCTCATAACTCAATTAATATAGATATTCCAGATGAGGGAATAGATTACCAAGAACTTGAAAAAGAACTCCTTAAAAAAGCCCTAATGAAATCAAATTATACAATTGCTAAGGCAGCAAAACTTCTTGGAATGAGTTATGACAAATTTTGGTATAGACTCAAAAAATACGGACTTTTTAAACATATTCGTGAAAACACAAAATAGATTCGTGAAATTACGAAAAATAAAAAACATTATCATTAAAAACCTCAGAATTATTGAAAATTTCATTTGGCATAAAGTTTGATATATAAATTTTCAAAAACTAATAGGAGGTGAGGGTGATGGGTAAAAAGCTTTTGAGTTTTTTAATTGCTTTAGCCTTTGCTTTTTCTGTATCAACAACCTTTGCACAGGTTTCAGGGACTAAACCTGCAGAACCAGCTAAAAAAACTGCACCTGCAAAACCTGCTGAAGTAGCAAAAGAAAAAGTAAAGGTTATTACGGGAGAAGTTACAGCAGTTGATCCGGTTGGAAAAACCATAAAAGTAAAAGGTAAAAAAGAGGAACTTACTATAGGAGTTACAGAAAAACAGATTAAGGATATTAAAGAAGGGGATAAGGTTACAGTAAAATATGTAGAAAAGGATGGGTCTTTGGTAGCCAAAAGCATAGTAAAAGCAAAGAAGATTGAGAAAAAGACTGAAAAGAAGACCGAAAAGGAAACTAAAAAGTAAAGTACAAAGCATAAGGTCTCCCTAATTTTTATTTAAATTTTCATTGTTAAACTTTCATTTTTTTAAATCAAAATTTTGTCTAAAGTTTCTATTATTCAAAAATATTGTAAATTAATATCATGCAAAAAAACTTAAAAAACGTCATAAAAGCTTTAGGTATTGTTTTTGGTGATATAGGCACAAGTCCGATTTATACCATAAGTACCATTTTTCTATTTCTTTCTGTAAGCAAAGAAAATGTTTTTGGAATTTTATCCCTTATTTTTTGGACTCTAATTTTGCTTCCCACTATTCAGTACTCCTTTCTTGCAATGAAATTAAGTTTAAGAGGTGAAGGTGGAATTTTAATTCTTTCTGAGATTTTTAAAAATTTAGTTAAAGATAAAAGATGGAAACTCATAGCTACTTATTTAGGATTTGTAGGAATTTCTTTTCTTATGGGGGACGGAGTTATTACACCAGCTATAAGTATTCTCAGTGCTGTAGAAGGTCTTTCATTAATTACTTATATTCCGAGTATTACTCCCTCAACCATAGTTTATATAAGTATAATTATAGCTATAATGCTTTTTTCTTTTCAACCTAGGGGCACAGAAAAAGTTTCTATTACTTTCGGACCTATCATGTTATTATGGTTTATAAGTCTTAGTGTCTTAGGATTGATTTATATTTTAAAAGTTCCTGAAGTAATAAAGGCGATTAATCCTTGGTATGGAATTAAATTTTTGATAGATCACGGTTGGAAAGGATATCTTATTTTAGGAATTGTCATTCTCTGCGCAACTGGAGCAGAAGCTATGTATGCAGATATAGGACATTTAGGTGTAAAACCTATAAAAGATGCATGGAAAATCGTATTTTTAGCAGTAACCATAAACTATTTTGGACAAGGAGCTTATTTAATTTTACATCCAAAAACAAGATATGTACTTTTTGAAATGTGTAAAAATTTTTCTCCACCTCTTTATCTTCCTTTTTTAATACTTGCACTACTTGCTACTATAATTGCTTCGCAGGCAGTAATAAGTGCTATGTTTAGCCTTGTTTATCAATGTATTTTGTCCCGCTATCTTCCCGTATTAAAAGTTAAATATACTTCTACAGAACTTAGCACCCAAATCTATATTGGAACTGTAAACTGGTTTCTTTTATTGGCTGTATGTTATATTATGTATTTTTTTAAATCCTCGGAAAGGCTTGCCGCTGCTTATGGATTAGCTGTTACTGGGGTTATGGTTCTTACAGGCTTTTTTCTTGTTTTAATTTTTTATTTTAAAAACCTATGGAAATTCTTTTTTTTATCTTGTTTAACAGCGTTAATTTCATTTGCATATTTCGTTTCCACATCTCATAAGATTTTAGAAGGAGGGTATATATCTCTTATTATAGCAAGTATACCTTTTTTGTTAATTCTTCTTTATGTTAAAGGACAAGAAAGATTATATAAAGCTCTTCGTCCCTATTTTCTTCCAAGGGAAGAATTTATAAATAAATTTACTAAAGTATATACCTCTTATCCTAAAATTCCAGGAACAGCGCTTTTTTTTATAAGAGATTTGGATCATATTCCGCCTTATGTAATAGAAACGATATTTTTTCACGGCATTTTGTATGAAGAAAATATTTTTATTTCTTTTATAAGAAAAAATGAACCCTTTGGAATAACAACTGGTTTTTTAGAAGAAATCTGTCCAGGTATTAAAGTATTAGAAATAGCCTATGGATATATGGAAAGGCTTAATGTCGAAGATATTTTAAGGGAAAATGGAATTGAAGAAAAAGTTATTTTTTATGGATTAGAAGATATAGAAGCTAAAAATATTATCTGGAAACTTTATGCTTTTATAAAACAGATAAGTTCTCATTATGTTAAATTTTTAGAACTCCCTTCTCACAAACTCCACGGTGTATTAACAAGAATTGAAATTTGAATTTGCCTATTGAAGCTTTTCTGAATATTGAATATAATAAAAAACCTTATTGGGAGGCAAAATTGATTATCAGATTAATTATATGGATTATTATAACTCTTTTTATTGTACTTTTTGTAGTTTTTAATGTAGAACCAAAGGTCAATGTTTATATCTTACCTGGGGTAACTTTGGAAAATATTCCTCTTGCTCTTGTAATTATTATAAGTTTTATTCTGGGACTGCTTGCAGGAATGATTTTATTTCTTGGTCAGATTATTAAATACCAGCTGGAATTAAGAAGAGCAAGGAAACATGCTCATACAGAAACAAAAACTTTAGGGGGTAAGGATGAAGATTAATCCAGAAAAAGAAATTATTGAAAGTCTGGCTAAAGAAATTTTAGTTGCAGCAAGAACTGCTCCTAAAGCAAAGGGAGTGGATGATCTTGTTTTTGGACTTATAACCGAAAAAACTGAAAAAGAAAAACTTGCTCAGGAAATGGAAAGAGTAGCAGAAGAAAAAGGAGAAGCTTTTAAGTTTTTTAAAAGAGATGCAGACAATGTAAGAAATTCTGAAGCTATAATTTTAATTTCCGTTAATTTTACAAAACCCTTGGGTCTTAACTGTGGAGCCTGTGGTTTTAGCTGTGATACAATCTTAAAACAACCTAAATCAAATTTAGATTTAGATGGACCTATTTGCGCCATGAAGCTTTTAGATATGGGAATTGCCATAGGTTCTGCAGTATATAAGGCTAAAGATCTATGCATAGATAACAGAGTAATGTATACCATAGGAGTTGCAGCTAAAAGACTAAATCTTTTACCTGGTCAGGTAATAATAGGTATTCCTTTAAGCGTTAAAGGAAAAAATATATATTTTGACAGAAAATACTAACTTTTATAATGATTAAAGTCAAAATCTGCGGGCTTAAAAAGAAAGAGGATGTTGAATTTTTAAACAATTTTCCAGTAGATTATATGGGATTTATTATGTACCCAAAATCTCCAAGATATGTAAATAATGAATTAAAAGAGCTTCTTTCTTTGGTAAAAAAAGCTAAAAAAGTGGTTGTTTTTGTAAATCCCTCTTATGAGGAGGTTAAAAATGCTCTTGATTTAGGTGCAGATTTTATTCAACTTCACGGAGAGGAGACTCCTGAATTTGGAGAAAAAATAGGCTTTAAAAAGATCATAAAAGCCTTTAGAGTAAAAGAAAACAGAATTGATTTTAAGGAATTATCTTTTTGGAAAAATGCTTATGCCATATTACTTGATACCTATGTAAAGGGAATCCTGGGTGGAACAGGAAAAACTTTTAACTGGGATATAGCAAAGAGGATTGTTTCTTCAGGTTATAAAGTTTTTTTAGCAGGTGGTATAGATCCTGACAATGTTTTAAATGCAGTAAAAGAAGTTTCTCCTTATGCAATTGATATAGCATCAGGGGTTGAACTTTATCCAGGGAAAAAAGATCCAGAAAAAATAAATAGACTTTTTAATAGTTTAAAATTGATATCCAGCTGAAGCTACAGAAACTATAGAACCTTTACCAAAAGGGATCGCCTCTTGATAAAAAATCTGATAATCTCCTTTAGCATTCATTTTATTTAAAAGAAGATTGAGTAAATAAAGACAGGAAAGACCACATATTTTCATAGGAGCAAGATTTTTTGCCTCATTTAAAAATTCTTCTGAGGTCCCATTAAAAGTAAGTTCTAATAATTTTTTATCTGTTTCCAATACTTTCTGAATATGAACTTCTGATACCTCAAAAGGATCTCCATATCTCGGACCTAAATGACAAAAATCTATTCCCAGAACAAGGTAAGTTCTCTCATCAAACAATTCAGATAGTGCGGATATAAATTTTTCTAACAGTTCTTTAGTTTTATTTTCAAAAAATATAATTAAGGGTCCTACTAAGATTGGAAGAACAACAAATTCATCTTTAAGAATATGATGTAAGAATAGAATTTGAAATTCAATGGAATGCTCAAGTTTATGGGCTATATGATTTGGAAATACTTCAACCTGTTTAGATTTAGTAAGATATAATAAACCTCCTCGGTCATTTTTAATTACTCCAAAGGGGGTTGCAATATCCTTAGTGAGAATAGACCAGGGAAGATCTAAATGATGTCCTACACCAAAAATAATTACTCTTGAACCAGAGGGTATTTTAAATCTATTATAACTTTCAGCAAAAGCTTTTGCTCCAGCTCTAAGGTCAATATGGGGTGCAATTAAAATCTTTGGTGGTTTTGAAGAATCGGGATTGCATAATTTTAGAATATCCTCTATAAAGAATTGAGCTTCGGAGGCTGAAAGAGGATAAGCTTGATTTGCATAAGCCATAGGTCTTAATGGCAAAGATAACCACTTTTCATAGGCTTTATTTTTTATTTCTTCAAAATTTTTACTCCACAAAAGACCCTTTTCATCAAGAAAATTGACAATTTTGATTATCTCTTCTAAAGGAATAATTTCTCCGAATCTTTTTGTGGCTTCAGCTTGAAGATCTCTTAAATCGTGTTTTCCATCCATTAAAGGAAGTAAAAAAACTATACTTTGCGGAACAACAACGATTTCTTCAATAATACCGATAGGGTCTCTCAATAAGCATACAGGTTTCCCTTCATGTTTAGTAGGAATAATATCTACATATCTTAAAATAGGTTTAAAAGTAGCATCCATTATACTATTTCTTCTCCAAAATCTTCAGCAGTCAAGCTCTGGCAGGCTTCTTTTACCCTCTCAACTGCAGTATAAAATTCTTCTTCAATGGTTCTTACTCTTATACCATAAGCCTTTTGCACTGCCTTTCTTACTATCTCTCCTTTCATCAAAGCATTTTCCCATCCAAATTCAGCATATTTTTCATTTACCACTCTATTTAAATCTATCAATGCAGAAGCCCTTTTTCTTCTTTCTTCAGCAGCCTCATTTAAAGGCATAGCCAAAAAATTGTCAATCTTTGAAACAAAGCTTTCATAAAAACTGGCAGGAAATCTGGAATCAAATTCTTCTATAGCAAATCCAAAGGTAATAAATATAGGATCTTTAAAATAGGTAAAAAGGTCTTCCTCTATCATGCTGGGATCTTCTCTCAATAAGTCCTGATAAAGCCTATAGGCTTGTTTAGATTTTTCTTTTACATTAGGTGGCTTTTCTGTATTGAATTCAAGGATATAGTGATAAAGACTTTCATCAACTACAATAGCAAGAATTTCTCTTGCTCCCAGATCTCTCATAGCTTCAAGCCTATGCATTCCGTCAACTACATAATATTTTCCATCCTTAGGCACAACTACTATTGGGGTTAAGAATCCGAGTTTTTCTATTGCCATCTCTAAATGTTTTTTCAAACTTTCAGAAATATCTCTCTGAAAAGGAGGCCTGTATATTTCATCAATATTAAAAAGAACTAACTTCATAGGTTGTTTTTTTACAGGATCTTCAAAGGAGGCAATTTCAACCATATTACCACCCCCTAATCAGCGTTTCTTCTTAGAAAAGTTGGTATATCTAAAATTTCCTCGTCAAATGTATTTAAAACATTTTGTTTTTGTTTTTCAGTTTTCTTCTTTAATCCTTCATTCATTTGTATGATCTTTTCTTTTCTTTCTTTTTCTTTAGCTTTTTCAAGCCCTGTAGCAATAACAGTAACCCTTAAAGAATCTTCCAGATTTTCATCAAAAACAACACCCCAATATACTTTTGCTTCTGGATGCAATTCTTTAGCAATTGTTCCTGTAATTACTTGTGTTTCGTGAATGGTCAAAGTATCAGGATGGACACTTATATTTAACAATAATCCTTTAGCTCCTGAAATAGAAATATCTTCTAAAAGGGGGCTATAAATAGCCATTTGGGTTGCTATTTCTGCTCTTTCTTCACCTCTTGCTTCTCCCATACCCATCAAAGCTGTACCTCCACTTTCACTCATTAATGCTTTAACATCTGCAAAATCAAGGTTTATATAACCTGGAGAAAGAATTAAATCAGAAATACCTCTTACTGCATAATATAATACATCATCCGCTTTTTTAAACATATCTGCAAGCCTTTCTTGAGGAGAACCTAAAGTAAGAAGTTTATCATTGGGTATAGTGATAAGGGTATCTACGTATTTTTTTAATTCTTCCAATCCTTGTTCTGCTATTTTCATTCTAAATCTACCTTCAAAAGAGAAAGGTTTAGTAACCACAGCAACAGTTAAAATACCTAAATCTTTACAAATACTTGCTATTACAGGAGCAGCTCCGGTTCCTGTTCCACCTCCCATCCCTGCTGCAATAAAAACCATATCTGCATCCTTCAAAATATCTCTTATTTCTTTTTCACTTTCCTCAGCCGCTTGTTTTCCAATTTCAGGCTTCCCCCCAGCTCCCAAACCTTTAGTTAATTTCTTACCTAATTGTATTTTAATTGGTGCAGGGTTAATATCTAAAACCCTATAATCTGTATTTGCTGCAATAAACTCAACTCCTTGCAATTTGTTTCTTATCATATTGGCTACCGCATTTCCTCCTGCTCCTCCAACACCTATTACTTTTATATTAGGTTGAACTTTAGTTTCTTCATCTAATAATTCAAAAGAAATACCCATTTTAGCCCCCTTTTATTAATTTAAATAAACTTTTTCTTATTTTTTCAATTATTCCTTCTTTCCTTTCTTCTTTTATCTTTTCCTTTAAATTGTAAATATAGGAAAGCATTCCTACAGAGGTAGCAAATTGGGGATGATAAATTTCTTCAGTAAGTCCAGGAAGTTGTAAAGGATAGCCAATTCTTGCTGGTAAATCTAACAATTGTTCAGCTAAATAAATCATACCTGGAAGAAGTGCAGAACCACCGGTTATCACTACACCGCTACCAAGTTTTGATTTAATATCAAGAATATCTTCATTTTCAAACACTTTTTCTTTTAATTCTCTTTCAATTAACTCAAAAAGTTCTTTTATTCTTAATTCCAATATTTCTGCTAAAATCTTTTTACTTATTCTCCTTGAGGGACGATTTCCTATTCCAAGAACCTCAATAAAATCTTCCTCATCTACAAGTTCCCTTACGCAAACTCCCTGTTCAATTTTTATTTTTTCTGCTTCTTTTTTTGAGGTTCTTAATCCAACAGCCAAATCATTAGTAAGCAGTTCTCCTCCTACAGGAAGAGAAAACACATACCTTAAAACATTATCCCAGTAAATTGCTACATCTGTTGTTCCTCCACCGAAATCAATCAAAATAACTCCTAATTCTTTTTCTTCTGGAGTTAGAACCCCTTCCCCAGAAGCCAATCCTTGAAAAATGACACCATCCACTTCTAAATCCAGATTTTCAAAACATCTTAGCAGATTTTGAAGATTAGATCTGTTGCAGGTAATTAGCTGAACATGAGCTTCAAGTCTTACTCCTGACATCCCTACAGGTTGAAGTATACCTCTTGCCTGATCAACTATAAATTCCTGAGGAATTACATGTAAAATTACTCTGTCCTGTGGAAGTTCTATTGTTTGAGCAGAATAAAGTACTTCCTCAACTTCAGAAGGAGTAACCACCTTTTCTTTTAAAGCTACCACACCAGAACTGAAAACTGTTTTTATGTGGCTTCCAGCAATACTAACATAAATACTTTCTACAGGAACCTTTGCTTGAGCCTGAGCCTTTTCTATAGCATTTTTAATACTCTGGGTAGCTTCATCTATATTTATTATAGTTCCCTTTTTAAGACCCTTTGAAGGAACTATTCCTAATCCCGTAACCCATAATTTCTCTTCCTTTTCTTCACCAATGAGAGCACATATCTTGGTAGTTCCCACATCTACAACAAGTATGCCTTTTTCCCTTTCCATAAACTAACCTCTAAATTTTATTAAAGCTGAACCTAATGGATAATCTAATCTAATAAGTTCCACTTTTTCAATAAGATCTCTTTCGTATAAATAAGCCATTATTTTATCCAAATTTTTGTAAAAATATGTCCAATCTTTTTCAGAAATAAGAGGAAAATAAATTTTTATGTTATTCTTAGTAATAAAAACGATTTTATCCTCTTCTAAACTAATTTTAGCTAAGTTTTCATAAACAGGTAAATAATTTTTTTGATTTTTTAACCAATCTAAAAAGTTTAAAAATTTATCTTTAAATTCTTCATTTTTTATTTCAATTACAGGATAAAATTGATAGTCTTCAGGCAAGATAGTATCTATAATAACTCCCTTTTTATCTATAAGATAACCTTTGTTATTTTGTGTAATGATTGCAAGAGGTTCTCTTTCTTTTACCTTTATTTCAAGTGTACTAGGAAGGTGTCTCACTATAATTACCTCTTCAATCTTGGGATTGAGAAGAATTTTTTCTTTTATCTTTTTAACTGGTATAGAAAAAAGCCTTTCTCCACCTCTTAATCCTGTTAGTTCTATGATTTCTTTTTCTGTAATTTTTTTATTATTTAATACTTTTATTTCTCTCAATACAAAACAATTTGTAAAATAGAGCAAATAAATTATTCCAGAAAAGAAAAATATTATGCTCGCAGATAACCAGAGATATTTATTTTTAATTGAATTTATAATTTTTTTAATTATAAAGAACATCCCAAGAAGTTTACCTCCGGTTCAAGTTTTATTCCAAATTTTAAAAATACTTTTTCCTGAACTAATTTTATAAGTTGTAAAACATCCTCTGCTTTTGCATCTCCAAGATTAACTATAAAATTGGCATGTTTTTCAGAAATTTTAGCAGATCCTATTTGATAACCCTTTAAATTACAAGCTTCTATTAATGCACCAGCATAATAAGTAGGCGGATTTTTAAAAACAGAACCAAAGGTTTTTTCAAAAAGGGGTTGAGTTTTTTTTCTTTTTTCAAGGTATTTTTTTAAAAGCTCCTTTACTCTTTCCTTTTCCATCCTTTCCATTTCAAGTTCTGTACTTATAACGATGCCATTTTCTTTAAATTTTCTATATTCCCAAAGAGATTCCTCAGATTTTATATTTTTTATCTTTCCGTTTTTATAAATTCTTATGTTTTTTACTAATTGAGATATAGTATTTCCAAAGGCTCCTGCATTCATTTTTATAGCTCCGCCTAAGGTCGCAGGAATTCCTCCTAAAAATTCAAGACCTCCAAACCCCTTTCTTATCCCCATCCCTATGATTTCATTAATTCTTGTACCTGCGAGTATTTTTAAAATTATCTTTTTTTCATTTTCTTCTGTTATTTCTATTCCTTTAAATTTACAAAAGTTTATAACCACTCCTTCAAACCCCTTATCTGAAACAAGGAGCTTACTTCCTCCACCAAGAACAAAAAAGGGGATTTCAGAATTTTCGAGGAATTTCAGAATTTTTAGTAAAGACTTTTCCTTTTCTGGGAAAATCATTCTTTTACAAGGTCCTCCTATTTTAATACTTGTATAAGGAGCTAAGGGCTCATCAACTTTAAAAATTATATTTAGTTCCTCTAATTTTTTATCCAAATCTTTAAGCCACATTTTTTGATCTTTCCTCATTTTCTTTTATAAGGATCATTTTATGTAATTTATAAATATTACCTGCTCCCATAGTTAAAATTATCTGATTCTCTCCTCCTATTTTTTCAAGAAGGTTTAAAATTTCTTCAAAAGACTCTCCATAAAAAGTAAGATTGGGAGTTCTTAAATTCTTAATACTTTCAAAAAAGGTAAAGCCTGAAATTCCGGGAATGGGTTTTTCACTGGCAGGATAAATATCTGTTAAAATTAAAATTTCAGGCTCCTTTAAGACAAATAAAAATTCATCCCATAAAGCTTTCATTCTGGTATAGCGGTGTGGTTGAAAAATAAGTATCAGCTTTTTATCTGGGTAAACCTCTTTTACAGTTGAGAGGGTGGCTCTAATTTCAGTAGGATGATGAGCATAATCATCAAGTAAAATTGCCCCTTTCCAAATTCCCTTAAAATCAAGTCTTCTTTCTACACCTCTAAAATTTTCCAATATTTTTATTACTTCAGTAATGGGAAGATTTAAAATTAAAGAAACTCCTATAGCTGCCAAAGCATTTAAAGCATTGTGTTTCCCAGGAACAGAAAGTTGAAATGTCCCGAGGAGCTCATCTAAATAATAAACTTCAACCCTTGGATAAGCAGAATCTTTAACAATTTTTCCTATAAGGTGATTATTTTCCGAAAATCCATAAAGCAAAAAAGGACCTGAGATATCCTGTAGTATTTCCCTTACTCCCTGATCATCTCCACATAAAATTACCTTTCCATTAGGGGAACATCTTTTTATAAAATTTATAAATGCTCTTTTGACCGCATTAAAATCTGCATAAAAATCAAGATGTTCCTTATCAATATTAGTAATAACCTCTATATAGGGGCTATAACAGAGAAAGGAACCATCACTTTCATCTGCTTCAGCAACCAGAAATTCTCTTTCTCCAAGAAGTGAATGGGTCTTAAAATTATTTATTATTCCTCCTACTATCACAGTTGGATTTTTCTCAAGTTTTATTAAAACCTCAGAGATCATAGAAGTGGTAGTGGTTTTACCATGGGAGCCAGCAACAACAATACTTTTAGGATAAGCATTCATCACCTCTGATAGCATCTGAGCTCTTGGAATTACCCATATTCCCAATTCTTTTGCTTTTAAAAGTTCGGGATTTTCCGGAGGTATCGCTGAAGAATAAACTACAATATCAATTGAATCTAAGTGAGAAGGAGAATGTTCATAATATACTTTTATTCCCTTTTTTTCCAATAATTTTGTGTATTTGCTTTTCGCAATATCACATCCACTTATCTCATATCCCAAGGAATGCATTATTAAAGCAAGTCCACTCATTCCTACTCCACCAATTCCAATAAAATGAATTCTTTTTTTCTCAGACATTTTTTACTAATCCCTCCAGCTCTTCTATAATTATTTTTCTTGAATCTTTAATAAAAAAACTTTTCATAACCTGAGACATACTTCTTAATTTTTCTTTATTTTCAAGTAGGGATTTTATTTCTTTTAATACTAATTCTGGAGTTGCTTCTTTTTGCCTTATTAAAACAGCTCCTCCTTTTTGAGCCACAATTCTTGCATTCTTTTCCTGATGATTTTTAGTAGCATAAGGGAAAGGTATAAAGATAGCAGGAAGGCCTACTGCAAAAAGTTCGGCAAGAGTTGTTGCTCCGCATCTTCCCAAAAATAAGTCAACCTGAGAATAGACCCAGCTCATATCTTCTATAAAAGGAAAAACCTTTAAACGGGACACATTTTCTTCTTTTATCAAGTTTTGATATTCATTTTTAACCTTTTCAAAATCATCTAAACCTGTTTGGTGAATAATTAAAAGATCCTTATATTCATCTAAAAGCCGTGGAACTATCCTTAGGGCAAGCTCATTTATAAATCTTGCTCCCAAACTTCCTCCTAAAATTAATAAACCCTTTCCTGAATATTCTCTAGGTTTTAAATTTAGTATATCTTCTCTTACAGGATTTCCTGAAAAAATTACTTTTTTCTCAGGAAAATATTTTTTACTTTCTTCAATACTCACAAAAATTCTATCTACCATATAACTTAGCAATTTATTTGCTAATCCAGGTTCTATGTTTTGCTCATGAAGACCAATTTTTTTGTTTCTAAATTTTCCTACTAACACTATAGGAAAAGAAATATAACCCCCTGTAGCAAAAATAATATGGGGATCTAAATCTTTAATAAGTTTATAGGCTTCATTTATAGCTTTTATCATTTTAATAAAAGCTCTAATTTTATCTTTTAAAGCTCTTCCAATAAACCCCTCTACATCTAATCTATAAACTTTAAAGGGTTTATTTTTTAAAATAACCTCCTCTATTCTTCTTGTACCAGAAACAAAATATACTTCTCTTTGCATTTTCAATAATTCTTGAGCAATAGCTACACCAGGTATAATATGTCCTCCTGTCCCTCCAGCAACAATAAGCCATCTCAATGGAATATCCCCTCTTTTTTTTCTTTAAAATGCAAAGGAGCTTCTCTTATAACTAATCTTCTAAAAACTTCTCCTCTTTCTTTATAATCAGCAAATTGATCAAAACTTGAACAGGCAGGAGAAAGAAGCACTATGTCTCCTGGTTTAGCTAATTTAATAGCTAAAAGGGTTGCGGAACTGAGTGTTTCACTCATATATGTTTCAGTAATTCCTTCTAATTCTTCAGCCATAATGAAGCGTGATTCTCCCATTAGAATTAAAATTTTAACTTTTTCTTTAATGTAAGGAATTAAAGGACTATAAGAAGCTCCTTTATGTTTACCTCCAAGAATAAGAATTATAGAATTTGGAAGACTTTTCAATGCTTGTAAAGTAGCGGACACATTGGTGGCCTTAGAATCATTTATAAAATAAACTCCTCCAAATTCTCCTATATATTCAAGTCTATGTGGAAATCCTCTAAACTCCTTTATTAATCTTTTTACACTTTCTTTAGTTGCAGAAAGAAGCCTTGCTCCTAAACTTGCTACCATAAAATTAACTTTGTTATGAATTCCAAGAAGTTTAAAACCAAAAAAGGAATAAAATTCCTTTTCTTTGAGATTAAGAATAAAACCATCTTCAGAGGAAATACTACTTGGCTTTAAATAGGCTACCGCATCAATATTTTCTTTTTCATCAAAAAACAAAACCTTACTTTTTATCAATTTTTTAAACTTTTCAAACCAAGGCTCTCCAAAAGGTAAAATAGCATAGTGATTTTCTTTTTGATATTCAAAGAGTCTGTATTTATAGTAGGCGTATTCTTCATAAGAGGAGTATCTTTCTAAATGATCGGGACTTATATTTAGAAGAATCCCCACCTTCGGAGAAAAGGTACAAATATTTTCCAGCTGAAAACTTGAAACTTCAAGCACAATCTTATCTACTAAAACATTTGAGACTGCAAGTTCGGACAAGGGTATCCCATAATTTCCTCCTGTAAAAACTTTATATTCTGAGAGTTTAAGAAGTTCTGAAACCATGGCAGTAGTTGTTGTTTTACCGTTTGTACCGGTTATAGCTATAATTTCTTTTTTATTTTTCAAAAATTGCCAAGCAAGTTCAAGTTCACTTAAAACTGGTATACCTTTTTTAATACAATCTTTATAAACTTCTCTTGGAACACCCGGGCTTGTTACAATGAGATCTGCTGAAAGAAGAGTTTCTTTTTTATGCCCCCCTCCCTCAAAATAGACTCCCTGTGATTTAAAAGAAGTTAAAATATCTGGAGGTAGTTCATCCAATTCTCTTATTTCAGAAACTATAACTTCGGCTCCTTGTTTGAGAAGAAGTTTGGTTACCGCTTTCCCACTTTTCCCAAAACCTAAAACTACTACTTTTTTATTTTTTAGTTCCATTTTTTATCTTATCTTTAATGTACTTAAAGCTAAAAGCCCAAAAATTACAGATATAATCCAAAATCTAACCACTACTTTATTTTCAGGCCAACCTTTTAATTCAAAATGATGATGCAGAGGCGCCATTCTAAAAATCCTTTTTCCCTTTGTAAGTTTGAAATAACCAACCTGTAATATAACTGATAAGGCTTCCATTACAAATAAGCCACCAGCTATTACTAAAAGAAATTCTTGTTTTATTATGATGGCAATAGCTCCAAGGGTTGCTCCTAAGGCAAGAGACCCCACATCACCCATAAAGATTTCAGCAGGATGGGAATTATACCATAAAAAACCTAAACCTGCTCCAACCAAAATGGCACATAGAATCGCCAATTCTCCAGCATAAGGTACATAAGGAAGATATAGATAACTTGAAAATTTAATATGCCCAGCTACATAGCTTAAAATACTATAAACACCTGCAACTACTATAAAAGGTACTATAGCAAGACCATCAAGCCCATCGGTTAAATTCATAGCATTGGAACTACCAATAATCACAAGCATACTAAAAATTAAATAAAAGTTTCCAATATCAACAATCAGTTTTTTAAAAAATGGAAAATTAAGGGTGGTAGGGAAATTTAAAAATTTAAATAAAACAAAGTAAAAAATACATACAATTAAGATTTGAACTAAAATTTTTTCTCTTGCCCTTAAACCAAGATTTTTCTTTCTTTTTATTTTTAAAAAGTCATCTAAAAAACCCATAAATCCAAAGTTTAAAAGAATAAATAAAACTACCCAAACTAAATAGTTGGTAAGGTTACACCATAAAAGGGCAGAAACCACTACAGAACTAACTATTATCACACCTCCCATAGTGGGAGTCCCTGTTTTTGCCTTATGATGAGCTGGTCCCTCATCCCTTACTATTTGCCCAAATTGTTTTTCTTTCATAAATTTTATAAAATAGGGCATAAAAATATAAACCAAAATGAAGGCAGTTAGAGCTCCACAAATCATTCTAAAGGTTATATATTTAAAAACATTAAACAGGATAGAAATATCTTTCAAAGAATAAAGAAGATGATAAAGCATTAACTTAACTCCTTAAGTAATCTTTCTACAATTCTTTCCATTTTTAGAGCCCTTGATCCTTTTATCAAAATAATTGCTTTTTCTTTTATAATTTCTTTAAAAGAGAAATTTTCCAAAAATTCTTCTACGCTATTAAAAATCTTACAATTTTTATCTTGATTTTTTTCCTTAAATCCCTCTTCATAACTTTTAGCCATCTCACCCGTAAAAATGGCAAAATCAACAATTTCAGCAACAAGTCCTCCTATTTCTCTATGAAGTTTTTCTGATTCATTTCCCAATTCTTTCATATCTCCTAAAATAACAACCTTTTTCTTATTTCTTGAAATTTCCTTTAAATACTCTAAAGCTGCTTTAGTAGAACCAGGATTTGCATTATAGGTATCGTCTATTATAAAAATGTTTTTCTTTTCCAAAATTTTAAATCTTTTATAAAGAGGAATTTCTTTTTCTATAAGAGGGACAATTTCTTTTAAGTTAAGTCCCAAAGAAATAGCGGAACAAAGACCCGCTAAGAGATTTAAAAGATTGTGTTTCCCTATATTTTCTATTTCCAGGGGATAGGTTTTCTCTTTAAAAACGATTACACCCTTTATTTTGTTTTCAGAAAATACCAAATCTTTAAAAGAAAGATCCGCTTTTTTATCAAATCCAAAAGAAATTTTATTCTGTGGAAAACTTTCTGCTCTTTTTCTTAAAATTTCTTGATCAAAATTGTAAATGATGGTTCCCTTTTCCCAAGTATTTTTAAATAAACTTGTTTTTTCTTCTAAAACCCCCTCTATAGAATTTAGTCCTTCTAAATGGGAGGGATATATAGAGGTTATAACTGAGATGTGAGGTTTTACAATTTGAGAAAGTCTTTCTATTTCTCCCTTTTGATTTGTTCCAAGCTCAAGAATTGCTACTTCTGTATCCTCTTTTATAGAAAGAAGTGAAAGAGGTACCCCTATTAAATTATTATAATTAGCTTGATTTTTGGCTGTTTTAAAAAATCTGGAGATTATATTATAAGTTAACTCTTTAGTAGTTGTCTTTCCGCATGAACCTGTTATAGCTACAAAGGTAGAATTAAGTTTATCTCTCCAGTAACTTGCCAAATCTCCTAAAGCTTTAAGAGTATCCTTTACTAAAATGACAGAAATGGTTTTAGGGATTTCTTCAACTCTAAACCCCTTTGGAAAATAGGAAATAACCATACCTTTAGCTCCTTTTTCAATGGCATCTTTATAAAATTCATGTCCATCAAATTTTTCTCCTTTTAAAGCAAAGAAAAGATAACCGGGTTTTATAATCCTTGTATCTGTTGAAATACCTTTAAAAGAAATGCCCATATCTCCATTAATAAGAATCCCTGAAACTGCTTTTATTACGCTCTCTGTAGAAAGTTCAATTTCTACATTCATAAGGTTTTAAGGTTTTTTATAATTTTTAAAATTTCTTCCTGATCAGAAAAGGGATATCTTTTACCTTTAATTTCTTGATAGGTTTCGTGTCCCTTTCCAGCAACCAAAAGCACATCTCCTTTTTGAAGATTTTTAATGCCAAATTCAAGAGCTTCTCTTCTATCAGGAATAATTCTATAAGGTTTAGAAGAGTTTATTCCTTTTTTTATATCTTCAATAATTTTCAATGGATCTTCAAATCTTGGATTATCTGAGGTTAAGATTATTTCATCAGCAAAAAGACTTGCCACTTTTCCCATAAGAGGCCTTTTACCTTTATCTCTGTTTCCTCCGCAGCCAAAAATAACAATAAGTTTGTTTTCTTTAAAGGTTTTCAAACTTTTTAAAGCTGAAGCCAAAGCTTCTGGTGTATGAGCGTAATCTACAAATATTTTAGCACCTTTAAATTCAGCAACCAATTCAAGTCTTCCAATAGGATTTTTAAGGTTTTGAATGGACCCTAAAAGGTCTTCAATCTTATAATTCATAGCTAAGAGAATCCCTAAAGTAGTTGCTAAATTTTTAGCCTGATAATCTCCCAAAAGTTGGGTTGGGATTTCATATTCTTTATCTTTTACTTCAATTTTTAAGGTAGACCCCCTTTTTTTGTTAAATATTTCACATTTAAATTCTTCATTATTTACAAAAATTGGAGATAAATGTTTTAACTCCTCAGCCAATCTTTTTCCATATTCATTTTCAAGAGAAACAACCACTTTTGCATTTGGTTTTAGATATTGGGTAAAAAGTTTTTTCTTTGCCTGATAATAATCCTCCATATCTTTGTGATAATCCAAATGATCCCTTGAAAGATTAGTAAAAGCTGTAACATCAAAGAAAAGCCCCAGTAATCTATCCTGATGAAGAGCATGTGAAGAAACCTCAATTACACAAGCTTTAAAACCTTTATCTACCATTTCTTTCAATAAGCTTGAAACAGTTAGAATTGAAGGTGTTGTTTCAAGGGCAGGAATAATTCTATCGGTTTCATAAAAAAGGGTTCCTATGTATCCACATTTAACTCCCAATCGATTTAAAATGTTTTTGGTAAAATAGCTCACTGAGGTTTTTCCATTTGTTCCAGTAACACCGATAAGAAATAATTTTTTTTGAGGATTTTCATAAAAGTTTAAAGAAAGGGTAGATAAAGCTTTTTTGACATCTTTAACCTGAATTTGAATAGTTCCTGGATAAGTTTCAGAAGGATTTATATCACTTTCTCTCACAATAATAAGGGCTCCATTTTTCAAAGCCTCTTCAATAAAAGCCTCACCATTTAAATTTGTTCCCTTTCTTGCAACAAAAATAAATCCGTCTTTTATTTCTTTAGAATTTTCAGAAATACCCTTTATTTTTAAACATTTATAAGGCCCAAAATTTTCTATAAGTTTACTTCCATAATAGGCTTTTATAATCTCCAAATTTTGGATAAGTTCTTCTAAGGGCTTCATAGCATAGAAATTATATAGTTTATAATTTTTTTATTTTTGCTTAATAAATCTTTCTCCTGAGGATTAAAAGCAAAAGAGGAAAGAATTAATTTATTATTTTTAAAAGCAACTGTAATAAAAATTTTACCTAAATCATAAATATACTCCCTTTTTTCAAAGATCTCTAAATTTGGTTCACATACCTTAGTTTTTTGAGGCAAAATAGTAGGAATTACTGACTGATTGCAAGCCTTTTCCATATACCATTTAGCAAGATGCCAGAGATTTATTTTTATTGTATCCATTTCTTTAAGCATTAAATTTTCTCCCAAAACCCAATTAAAATCTTTTAATTCAGAAGGATGAATACCAAAAAGGTTTAAAGGATAATAATTATCAAAAAGTCTCAAATTTTCGCTTTCTAAATAACCAAGCAATTCACCTGTTTCAAGATCAAAAACTGCTATTCCAAAACCTGGAAGATTTGATTCATAAATTATATTGTAAATCTTTTTTTCTAAATTTAAATCAATAGATAAAACAAGAGGATTCCCTATACGCAAATGCTCGTCAAAGATTTTTTCTAATCCAGACACTCCGTATCCATTAAAGGTTTCTCCCACAAGAAATTTTAAATAGGGTTGCAAAACCTTTCTTTTAAAGGTTTTTTCAATTATCACATTTTTCTCTTTTTTAAGTTTTTCAACCTCTTCTAAACTAAGATCCTCTGAAAGAAGAATTATTCCTTTTTTGGAGAGATTTATAGTGGAACTCAAATACTTTTTAAGAAATGATATATCTGATGAATCAAAAAGAGCATTATCTTTAAGCAGATAATAAGCTTTATAATTTTCTAAAGAGACTGCGATGGGATTAAAATTTCTATCAAATATATAACCCCTTTTAACTCTATATTCAGGAACTTTCCCAGTTACCCTTTCTGCTGAGAAATTAATTATTAAAATTATCAAAAATAGAGATGCACTCAAAAGTAATAAAAGTTTTTGCTTTTTTTTCATTTATTCTAACCTAAGTAAATCTTCTTTTTGAGGTGGATAAAGTCCTAAAACTTTTGCTTTTTCTAAAACAACTTCTTTAGATGTTAAATACTGGTATTCTTTTTTTAGACTTTGATTCTCATGTAATAAAGATTTTTTTTCTACTTTTAATTTTATTAAAAGATAGGTATTATAAGCAGTAGCAACGCTAAAAACAAAAATTAAAATCCCAAGAAAAAAAAGAAAACTATCAACAATAAACTCCTTTATCCAATCTTTAATTGAGATAGCTTCTTCTTTGTTTTTAGATTTTTTGTTAGTATGTGTATACTCTACGGTGGGTCTATAAATCGTAGCTTTATTATTCATACTCTCTCCCCCACTCTCATTTTTGCACTTCTTGCTCTTGGATTTCTTTTTATTTCTTCTTCTGAAGGGGTTATAGGTTTTTTTGTAAGAACCTTGATTCTGGGATCACTTTTGAAAAAGTTTTTGACGATCCTGTCTTCCAAGGATTGAAAAGAGATAATCACTATTCTTCCAGAAAGTTTCAATATATCAGGAAAATCCCTTAAAACCTTTTCCAAATTCTCAAGCTCCTTATTCACTTCTATTCTCAAGCTCTGAAATATCACTGCCAAGAGATCCTTTTTAGAGGACTTGTAAAATTCTTTTATAGCTTTTACGAGATCCTGTGTTGTTTCAAAAGGTTTTTTCTTTCTTTTCTCACAAATGAATTTGGCAAATTTTTCTGCTTTTGGAACTTCTCCTTTTTTAAAAACTTTACTTAGATTCATAAAATCGTAATTATTTAGTATATCTTTAGCAGTGAGCTCTATAGAAAGGTTTATTCTCATATCAAGGGGTTCTTCTTTTTGGAAGGAAAATCCCCTTTTACTTCCTTCTAAGAGAAAGGAAGAAATTCCAAGATCTAAAAGAATTCCGTCTGCTAATACACCTTCTCTTTGAAGAATCTCTTTAATAAAAATGAAATTTTTATTAAAAAGTTTTACCCTTTCTCCGTATCTTTTTAATCTTTCCTTGGCTATTCTAAAAGAATCTTCATTCCATTCAAAACCATATAAAATGCCTGAAGGACTAGAAGCTTCTAAAATTGCAGAACTATGTCCACCTAATCCAACAGTTCCATCTACATAAATTTTATTTTCTTTCACATTTAGCCACTCCAATACCTCTTTTAATAATACTGGCTCATGGTGATAAATTTTTAACTCCTATAAGATAGGGATTTATAATTTGCATAACCTTATCAAAGTTTTCCTTAGTTTCTTTAAACTTAGAATCCAGATCCTTAGGATTCCAAATTTCAAAATGGGTCAACATTCCTAAAAGAACTACTTCTCTTTCAAGCCTTATTTCCTCTCTTAAAGATTGAGAAAGAAGGATTCTTCCTTGTTTATCTGGTTGATATTCTTCAGCAGCACCTAAAAAATATCTTACATATTGTCTTACTTCTGGAATATCCCAAGGAAGAGATAATAATTTACTTTCTATTTTTTGCCATTCTTCTAAAGGATAAGCAACAAGACAATCTGGATAATTGGTAACTACCAAATTTTCGCTTCCATATTTGACTCTTAAGATCTCTCTAAATTTAGCTGGTAGGCTGAATCTTCCTTTTTCATCAAGTAAGTGTTTAAATTTACCTCTAAACATTATTCCACTTTATACCACTTTTTTCCACTAAGCATATTTAAATTTTTAAAAAAAGTCAAGACCAATTTTACAAATTCACTTTTTTCCAAAATAATAACCTTTCTAAATTATTACACTTAGTTAGGGATAGGAAGGGAGGTTTGAAAAATTTAAGAATATTTTTAAAATAAATTTGTGCTCTTGGAGTTAAAAATTAATAATCTTGTACTTATAGAAAATGTTCATCTTGAATTGGACAAGGGATTTGTTGTCTTTACCGGAGAAACAGGTGCTGGAAAATCTTTACTTGTAAAAGCTATAAAACTTCTTTTAGGAGAAAAAGGAGGAGTTAATTACATAAGACCAGGAGAAAAAGAAGGAGAAATTGAGGCTATTATCTGGGGAGGGAAAAGGCTTTTCCAAAAATTGCAAGAAGCAGGATATGAACCTCAAGAAGAAATACATATAAAAAGAATTTTTTCTTTTAACAAACAAAAGATTTATATAAATGGATCCCCTGCAACATTAACCGAACTTTCAAAGCTTACCAAAGATCTAATCCTTCTTACAAGCCAGCACGAATTTTACACTCTTTTGTCTTCTGAAAAACAGCTTGAATTTTTAGACCAATTTTTAGGACTTATTCCATTTTTAAAGGAATATCGGGAACTTTATCACAAATATAAAGATCTAATTTCTCAAATAAAGGATTTGGAAGAAAAGATAGCTTCTGCTCAGCTTAAAAAGGATTTTCTGCTTTTTCAAATTAGAGAACTTGAAGAGCTTAATCCTAATCCAGAAGAAGAGGAAAATCTCCAAAGAGAAAGAGAAAAACTAAAAAATCTCTCTTTTTTAAAAGAAAAAACCCAACTTCTTCTTTCAAACCTCGAAGAAATGGAAACAAATTTTTATCAAATTGTTTCTTCCTTTGAAAGTTTAAGTAAGATTGAACATAGATTTAAAGACCCCTTTTCAAGGGTTTACTTCATGTACTATGAGCTTAAAGAAATAACAAGAGATTTAATTGATTATGCGAGCCATCTGCCTGAAGATGATACAGCTTTAAATGAAATAGAAGAAAGACTTTCTAAATATGAGAAACTTAAAAGAAAATATAAAAGAGACACACAAGGATTAATAAAACTTTTAGAAGAATTAAAGGAAGAAATAGATCTTTTAGAAACTGGGGAGGAAAACTATGAAAGGCTATTAAAAGAAGAAGAAATATTGAGAAAAAGGGTAATTGATTTAGCTTTAAAATTGAGTGAAGAAAGACTCAAAGGAATTCCTAAGCTCCAGAATCTTTTAAAAAAGGAACTGAAAGATCTGGGTATGGAAAAAGCAGATTTTAAGATAGAGTTAATACCTAAAGAACCTAAAATAGAAAATTTAAGTTCATCTGGACTTGATGAAGTAATATTTTTATTCTCCTCTAATCCTGGAGTCCCTTTAAAGCCTCTTGAGAAGGTTGTCTCAGGGGGAGAACTTTCTCGTATCTTTCTTGCCTGTAAATCTCTTTTGAAAGAAAAAACCGAAGCAGGAACTCTATTATTTGACGAGGTAGATACAGGTATAGGAGGGACTACAGCTAAAAAAGTTGCCCAAAAGCTAAAGGATCTTTCACAAAATCATCAAATTCTCTGTATTACCCATCTTCCTCAAATTGCAGTTTTAGCTGATATTCATTATGTGGTAGAAAAGGAAATGAAAGAAAAAGAAACTAAAACAAATATTAAAAAAGTTGAAGGAGAAGAAAGAGTAAAAGAGATTGCAAGGATGCTTGGTGATCCGCAAAACTTGGAATTGGCAAAAAACTTTTTAGAAGCTCAAATTTAACCTAAAATGCCAAAAGCTCTTCTTCTTTTTTCAGAAGGTCTTGATAGCCATTTAGCAGGCTTGATTCTTAAAGAACAGGATATCAAAATTGTAGCTGTAAAATTTATTACCCCCTTTTTTGGATGGAAGTACAAAGAAAATTCTGAGCCTTTTTACGAAAAAATCAAAGAACTTGGATTTGACGAGGGTATCCTTGTAGATATTACAGAAGAATTCTTAGAAATTCTTAAAAAACCTCAGTATGGATATGGAGATTATGCTAATCCTTGTGTAGATTGTAAGATTCTTATGTTAAAAAAAGCAAAGGAACTTATGAAAAATTTAAAGACAGATTTTATCGCAACCGGAGAGGTTTTAGGACAAAGACCTATGAGCCAGAATAAAAATACTCTTGATTTAATAGAAGAAAAGTCAGGTGTTAAGGGAATTTTATTAAGACCACTTTCTGCTAAACTTCTTGCTGAAACAGAGGTTGAAAAGAGGGGATTAGTTGACAGGAGAAAACTTTTGGATATTTGTGGAAGAAAAAGAACTGCCCAGCTTGAGCTTGCCAAAAAATTTCATCTAAAAGAAATCCCTACCCCAGCAGGTGGGTGCTTACTTACTGACCCTCGAATTGGAGAAAGGGTTTTAAGAGTTTTAAAAGAAAAAAGAATTTTAAATTATAAAATAGCTCAGCTTCTTATTTTAGGAAGACACTTTTTTGAGGAAGGTTTCTGGATAGTTCTTGGAAGAAATAGAGAAGAAAATGAGAAAATTAAAAGGATAGCTGAAAATAGCTATAAAATCTATACTCTAAATGCTCCTGCACCTTTAGCTGTAGTTGTAGAAGGAAATCCTCCTCAAGATTTTATTAAAAATCTACTTGTAAAGTATTCTAAAAAGGCAAAAGAAAAAATTGCAAAGGGAGAAGAGGTTTTTCTTACTTCCCAAAATGTTTAAAGTAGTAGCTTTACTTACAGACTTTGGAATAGAGGATCATTATGCTGGGGTTGTTAAAGCAAGAATTTTAAGAGAATTAAAGGAACCTTTAAATATAAATTTTATTGATATTACCCATAAAATCCCTCCTCAAGATGTGAGAAAGGGAGCTCTAAGTCTTTATTTTTCCTACAAATATTTTCCAGAAGGCACCATATTTTTAGTTATAGTTGATCCTGGGGTGGGAACAGAAAGAAAGGCATTAGTTATTAAAACTGAAAAATTTATTTTCGTAGGACCAGACAATGGTGTATTTTCACTTATTTATGCAGAAAATCCAGAATTTTTGTCTTTTGAAATAATAGAAAATAAAGTTTTAAAACCACCCTATAGTCACACCTTTCATGGAAGAGATCTCTTTGCTTCAGCTGTAGCTTATATTTTAAGCGAAATACCCTTTGAAGAATTTTTAAAACCAATTCCTAAAGAAAATCTTAAAAAATTAGATTTCCCTTTTCCTGAAAAAACTAAAAAGGGATACAAACTTTCCATCTGGTATGTGGATCATTTTGGAAATATTATAACCAATTTGCACAAAGACATAATTAAAAGCCCTTTTAGGGTATTGATAAATAAAAGAGAGATCCCTCTGGTTAAATCTTACGGTTATGCTAAAAAGGGAGAATTTATAGCTCTTTTTGGAAGCGAAGGCCTTCTTGAGATTGCTATAAGAGAGGGTTCAGCTTTTGAAATCTTGGCAAATCCTGAAATAGAAATTATACTGGAGAGCTAATATGAAGGTTTATTTAATTGGGATTGGCGGAATAGGGATGTGCGGAGTTGCTGGAATTTTAAAGGAGTCTGGTTTTGAGGTTTATGGTTCAGAAAAGAAAATTCCCTACCCTCCTTCCTCTTTAATTCTTAAAAAACTAAATATCCCTCTTTACAAACCTGACTCAGAAAATATCAAAAAAATTAAACCCGATGCAGTTATAGTTGGAAATATTGCTAAAAGCGATGATCAAGAGGTTTTAATTTCTCAAAGTCTTGGAATCCCCCTTTATTCCTTTCCTTCTTTTTTAGATAAATTTATATTAAAAGATAAAAAGGTTTTTCTCTGTGCAGGAACCCATGGGAAAACAACAGTTACAGCCCTTTTAAGCTATACTCTTGAGTATCTCGGTTTTGATCCTACCTATCTTGTAGGTGGAGTTTTAAAACATACAGAACTCAACTATAGAAAAGGAGAAGGAGATTTTGCGGTTATAGAAGGAGATGAGTATCCTGCTTCTTTCTTTGATAGAGAACCTAAATTTCTTTATTATCATCCCTTTGCAGTTATTCTAACAAGCCTTGAGTATGACCATGCAGATGTCTATCCTGATATGGAAAGTTTAAAAGAGGTATTTAAAAAACTAATAAAATCTGTGCCTAAAGAGGGTATTATAGTATACAATTACGATGATAAAAATTTAAGAGAAGTAATAGAAAGTGCAAATCCAAATGTAAGAATAATTTCTTATGGTAAAAATTCTAAAGCAGATTTTGTTTTGCTTAAAAGTGAAACTACATTTGAGGATCTGGTATTTAAAAATCATGTTATAACAAATACACCTTTCAAAAATTTAGAGTTTTTTTTCTCTATTCCAGGAGAATACAATGCTCTTAATGCTCTTTCTGTGATTGCTTTGCTTTATAGCTTGGATTTGTTAAAAATGGATTGGAAAGAAGCTTTTAAAACATTCCCAGGGGTTAAAAGAAGACAGGAGATTGTATGGGCTGATGAAAAACTTATCATAGTTGATGATTTTGCCCATCACCCAACTGCTGTTAAAAATACACTTGAAGAATTAAAAAAAGCTATTAAGCCTGAAAAGACAGTAGCTATCTTTGAACCAAGAACCAATTCCAGCAAAAGAAAAATTTTTCAAGAAGATTATGTAAAAAGTTTAAGTCTTGCAGATGAGATTTATCTGAAAATTCCCCCAGGTTTAGAAAATATTCCAGAGCGTGAAAGAATTGACATAAATTACATATTAGAATCTTTAAAAAATCTGGAGAAAAAAGTTTTTTTTCTTGAAAACAATCTGGACAATAATTTAAGTTTTTATAAAATCAAAAAAGAAAAAACTCTTGTAGTATTTATGTCAAGTGCCTATTTTAAGGAATTGGGAAAATTAAAGAACTTAATTTTAAAACCTAAAATAAAAAGGAGTCAACTATCAGAAAATAGGATAAAGAAAAAATGTTAAACATAACCAACCACCT
>PNIK01000081.1 GCA_002877985.1 Thermodesulfobacterium geofontis
CTGCAGTATTTCTGAAAGAGCTCTACAAATAGGTTTTAAAGATTTAGTTCTCGATCCCGGATCTCGAGTAATAAGAGAGCTATTTGAGGATTTAGTAATTATAAGGAAAGCAGCTGTTAAAGGAAGATTTAAACCTCTTGGTTTTCCTGTTATAACTTTTCCTTACCGTTATACAGATTCCTATTTATTAGAAGCTCTTATAGCAAGTATAATTATATGTAAATACGGAAGCATTATTATTCTTTCAGATCTCAAACCAGAAGTTCTTTTTAATCTCTTAATAGAAAGGATGAACATTTATACAGATCCACAGAAACCTCTTGTTGTTGAAGAAGGGATTTACCCTATAAATGGTCCTGATGAAAATGCTCTTGTTGCTATAACTTGCAATTTTGCTCTTACCTATTTTATTGTGAGTGGAGAAATTGAAGCAAGTAGAGTTCCAACCTGGCTTCTCGTACAGGACACAGAGGGTTTATCTGTCCTTACAGCTTGGGCAGCGGGTAAATTTGGAGCTGACACCATAGCACCATTTGTTAAAAGATGCGGTATCCAAGAAAAGGTTAAACATAGAAAACTTATTATTCCAGGATATTTGGCAGGAATAAAAGGAGAGCTCGAAGAGGAACTTCCTGATTGGGAAATTATTGTTGGACCAAGAGAAGCAAGTGGGATTCCTACTTTTTTTAAAAAAATTTATGAAGAATTGAAAAGTAATGGAAAAGAAAAAATTTCTAAGGAAGAAAAAGTAAAAAAAGGAGAAAAGATTTTTGAAAAAGTGGAGATTATAAAAGAAGAAAAGACTATAATAAAAGAAGAGGAAAAGTTAGAAAAAGGGGGAGAAGGATTTTATAAGGTTGTTTGTATTGCTGAAAACATAAATATAATGTCAAAAAAAATAGGTAAAGCTATAAAGGAGCGTATTGCCCAACCTATTCAACAAATGGCTAAGGATGCTGTCAAATTGGGAGCAGATTATTTAGATTTGAATATAGGACCAGCCAAAAAAGATGCCTTAGAGCTTGCTCCTTGGATTGTAAGAATAGTAGAAGAAGTAGTAGATATTCCTATTTCGCTTGATACTACAAATCCATCCGCTATGATAGCAGGAATAAAAGCCTCAAAACAACCTTCAAAGGCAATTATAAATTCAATAACTATTCATCCAGAAAGACTTAATAAACTCGCTCCTTTTGCTGCTGAGGTAGGTTGCAATGTAGTAGCACTTCTTTGGGGAGAAACTGGACTTCCAAGGGATGTTAATGAAAGAGCAACTCTTACAGTAGATTTGGTAGGCAAACTAAATGAATACGGTATCCCTAATGAAAAAATCTTGGTGGATCCTGTTATTACTCCCATAACTCTTGGTGCTCAACAGGTTAAAGAAGTTCTTAGTTTTCTTTCTATGCTCCAAGAAATTGCTCCAGGAGTAAAAACAATTGTGGGGCTTTCTAATATTTCAAATGGGGTTACCCCCTCTTTAAGACCTTATTTAAATAGGGTTTTACTTATGATGCTTATGAAATATAATCTTTATAGTGCAATACTTGATATATACGATAAAGAACTTATTGAGATTGCAAAGGGTAGGCATCCTGAATGGGTAACTTTTGTTCATAAAATAATGGATGGTGAAAGTTTAGATATTGAAACCCTTACTTTAAAGGAACTTGAAATATATAAAACCGTTAAGGTTTTACTTGGAGAAACCATATTCTCAGAATCTTGGTTAGAAATTTAAATTTAAGGACTTAATGTAAAATTGCCTAATTAGAAGACTTTATGGAAAAAGTAAAAATTGTCATAGTAGGGGCAGGACCAGCAGGTATTGCTACAGCAATAGAGGCAAAGGCAAATAAAATAGAGCCAGTTGTTGTTTTGGAAAAAGCAGAACATATTTGTAATACCATTGTTAAATTTTATAAACCAGGGAAAAGAGTAGATGCAAATTATAGAGAGAAAGATATAAGGTCTATAGGAATATGTTCTTTTGAAACAGAAACTAAAGAAGAATTTCTGCAAAGAATAGAAAACTGGATTAAAGAGTGGGACTTAGATATTAGATTAAATTCAGAGGTTACAGAAATAAAGAAAAAAAATGAAAGTTATGAAATATTTGTAAAAGATAGACCTGAATATTTATCAGAATTTGTAGTTATAGCTATAGGTATTTTTGGGAAGCCAAATAAGCCGTCTTATTTAATTCCTAAGGAATTAGAAGGTAAGGTATTTTTTGAACCACCTCTTGAGATACCTGAGGGTAAAAAAATTCTTGTAGTTGGAGGAGGAAATACAGCTGCAGAAGTAACCTATTATCTCTGCGATAAGAATGAAGTTTATTTATCTTATAGAAGACCTCAATTTTTTAGAATAAATGAGGTGAATTTGAAAAATTTAGAAGAAAAAGAAAAACAAGGGAAATTAAAGCTTCTTATGGCAACAGATATAGAGAAAATAGAACCTTTTAATGGAAAAATAAAGGTATATTTTAAAGGTGGTAAAGAAGATATATATGATCTTATTTATTATTGTTTGGGAGGAACGACTCCTGAGAGTTTTTTAAGAAGAATAGGGATTGAGTTTGATGAAAAAGGAAAGCCCTTAATTGATGAATATTTTGAAACGAATTTGCCTAAGGTTTTTTTGGCAGGAGATATAGCTTTTAAACAGGGAAGTATAATGAAAGCCTTCAATTCAGCTCATATCATAATAAAAAGAATAAAGGAAAAGTATCTTTCAACTTAAAAACTTCCAAATTAGAGATTTGTAATTATATTATTTAAAAAGAGCCGGCGTAGCTCAGAGGTAGAGCACCCGATTCGTAATCGGGAGTGCATGGGTTCGAATCCCATCGCCGGCTATAGATCTATGGGAGGTGTAAAAAGAAATGAAATATAAATGGGTAGAATACTTAGCTCAAGCTTGGGATTCATTTATGGAAGAAATGTTTTCTTTTATTCCTGAAGAAACAAAGGAGCATATTAGAAATGCAAGAAAAGAAGTACTTCTTGCTTTAAAAAGTGTTATAGAAAAAAGGATTGAAGAATTAGAAAAACCAAAAAAAGAAATTAAAAAAGTAAAAGTTGAAAAAGCTTAAAAAATTAAATGAGAATAATTCTTTTTACAGGAAAGGGTGGCGTTGGGAAAACCACTCTTTCTGCTGCAACAGGAGCTTATCTTTCAGAACTTGGTAAACAAGTTCTTGTAGTTTCTGTTGATCCTGCTCATTCCCTTTCTGATGTTCTGGAAGTTGATGTAGGTCCAGAGCCTAAGGAAATTTTCAAAAATTTTTATGCCCAGGAAATAGATGTTTATTATTCCATTGAAAAATTTTGGGGAGTTCTTAAGGAATACCTAAAAAGTCTCTTAAAATGGCAGGGAATAGAGGAGGTTTTAGCTGAAGAAATGTCAATTTTACCTGGTATGGAAGAAGTTTCCTCCTTTTTATGGATAAACAAACATGTAGAAGACAAAAAATTTGAAGTAATTATAGTAGATTCAGCTCCTACAGGAGAAACATTAAGATTTTTGAGCCTTCCTGATGCAGCAAGCTGGTGGGTAACCAAAATCCTACCTTTACAGAGAAAACTTATGAAATTTATAAGACCTGCAGCAAAAATGGTTACTGATATGCCTCTTCCTGAAGAAAAAACCTATGATGCTTTAGAGGAACTATTTAGACAGGTTTATAACCTTTATTACCTTTTGCAAAATCAGGAAGTTTCTTCAGTAAGATTAGTTGTTAATCCTGAAAAAATGGTAATTAAAGAAACAGAAAAAGCCTTTACCTATCTTCATCTCTTTGGATTTCCAGTTGATGCTATTTTTTTAAATAGAATAGTAGATGAAAAAAGCCCATTTTATGGAATTCAAGAAAAATACATAAAAAGAATTGTAAAAAGTTTTGAACCTACACCTATCTTTATGGTTCCTCAGGTTTACGAAGAAATTTTGGGATACGAAAAGTTAAAAGAATTTGGCAAAAGGATTTATCAGGATAAGAATCCAGCAGAAATATTTTATAAAGATAAACCTTTTGAAATTTTGGAAAAGGATGGAATTTACATTTTAAAAATGATTTTAAAGGAGGTTCCACGGGAAAAATTAGAAATCTATCAAAAAGAAGAAGATTTAATTATAAAAATCGGTAATTACAAAAAACACTTCTTTCTTCCAAGGGTTTTGTTAAATAAAGAAATTAAAAATGCAGTAATCAAGGACAATCTTTTAGAGATTACCTTTAGTCTTTCTTAATCTTACAGCAAAAAAACCATCTAAATTATGTCTATGGGGATAGGTCTTTAAATAAAGATTGTCTTCTACAAGCTCTTTAATTTTTTCTCCACAAACCTTTTCAAGCACAATTAAAGGATTTTCTATTTCAAATTCTGGATGATTATTTAAAAATTTTTCTACCACCTTTTCATTTTCTTCTGGCTCAAGGCTGCAGGTTGTGTAAACCATAATACCACCTGGTTTGAGAAAAGGAGAAAGACCTTCAAGAAGTCTTAGTTGCTTTTCAGGGATTTTTATAAAATCTTCTTCAGTTCTTGCCCACTTTATATCCGGATGTTTTCTTATAACTCCTGTTCCAGTGCAGGGAGCATCAATGAGAATTCGATCAAAGAGAGGAGCCTTTAATTTTGGAAGTTCTTCCACCACATCCCCTCGAAAAATCTTAGGTTCTCTAAGTCCAAGTCTTTTAAAGTTTTCTTTAAGTTTTTCAAGCCTCCAGGGATATAAATCAAAAGCCCAGATTGATCCTTTGTTTTGTGTTAATTCAGCAATGTGGGTGGTTTTTCCTCCAACTCCTGCACAGGCATCAAGAATTTTCTCCCCAGGTTTAGGATTTAAAAGAAAAGTAACCAGTTGACTTGCAGAATCTTGAACACTTATCCAGCCAAAGTGAAAAGCTTTTAATTCTGTCACCTTTCCTCTAAAACCGTCTAAAATAATTCCTGCAGGACTGTAAGGACAAGCTTTTGCTGAGGGAACTTCTTCTTTTTGCAAAAAAGTTAAAAAATTATCTCTGCTAACTTTTAGAATATTTACTCTTATTACTAAAGGAGGTCTTTCGTTACTTGCTAAAAGAAGTTTTTCTGTTTCTTCAAAACCAAATTTATCAAGCCATTTTTTTACTAACCATTCAGGAAAAGAATATTTTATAGATAGATAAAAAACAGGATTAAAATCTGGAGGTTCCGGAAGGTTTCCCTTATTTTCTACGATTTTATGTAAAATTGCATTAACCAATCCCTTTATCCATTCCCCTCTTTTTCTATGAGAAAGGATTTTTAAACTCTCTGCAATGGCAACCCTTTCTGGTATTCTGGTATAAAGTATCTGATAAGTACTTAGGCGTAAAATATTTTTTACTTCTGGATCCATTTTTTCTAAAGGATGTTCAGAAAAACGGGAAATAACAAAATCTATATAATAGAGATGTCTCACTACACCATTTACAAGTTCACCTACAAGGGCTCTATCTCTTTCATCAGGAAGCACACTTTTAGTTAGAACCTGAGAAAGTATTTCGTCTAAAAGAGGTTTTCCTTTTTCCCAGCGAATAAGAATTTTTAAAGCAACTGTTCTTGGATTAGTTTTTGGAAGTCTTGGCATTAATTAAAAATTAGCTCCATTGTAAAGCAAGTTGTTTTAAAGAAAAAAGACGATCTCTCAAGATAGCAGCCTTTTCAAATTCATAATTTTTGGCAGCTTCTTTCATCTCCTTTTCAACTCTATCAATTTCAGCTCTTAAAGCCTCTAAACTTTCAAAGACTTCAGTAATTTCAACTACCTTTTCTAAATCTACAAAATCAGCTTCCACCATTCTCATAAGTGGATCATCAAGAGATTTTACTACACTTTTTGGTGTTATGTTATGCTTTTTATTGTATTCTTCTTGGATTTTTCTTCTTCTTTCAGTTTCTTCAATAGCTTTTTTTATAGCAGGAGTAATGGTTTGTGCATAAAGTATAGCAGTTCCATTAATGTTTCTTGCAGCTCTTCCTATCATCTGGATGAGACTTCTTTCAGACCTCAAAAAACCCTCTTTATCAGCATCAAGAATTGCAATAAGAGATACCTCAGGAAGATCAAGCCCTTCTCTTAAAAGGTTTATTCCTATAAGAACATCATAAACTCCCTTTCTTAAATCCCTTATAATTCTTGCTCTCTCTAAGGTTTTTAAATCTGAATGCATATAACAGGCTTTTATTCCAAGTTCTTTATAATAATCCGTTAAATCCTCTGCAAGTTTTTTGGTAAGGGTGCAAACCAAAACTCTCTCCTTTGCTTCAATCCTCTTTTTAATTTCAAAATATAAATCCTCTACTTGATTTTCAGAGGGTTTCACCTCTACCTTTGGATCAAGAAGCCCTGTAGGACGAATTATTTGCTCTACAATCCTTCCTTCTGCTTTTTCTATTTCATAATCTCCGGGTGTTGCAGAAACATAGATAACCTGATTGACCCTTTCTTCAAATTCTTCAAAAGTAAGAGGTCTGTTATCAAGAGCAGAGGGAAGTCTAAAACCATATTCTACAAGAGTTTCTTTTCTGCTTCTATCTCCTCTATACATCCCTCTCAATTGAGGAATAGTTATATGACTTTCGTCAATAAAAAGAAGAAAATCATCTGGAAAGTAATCTAAGAGAGTATAAGGAGGTTCTCCTGGTTTTCTTCCATCTAAGTATCTACTGTAGTTTTCAATTCCTTTACAGTATCCAACCTCCTCTAAAAGTTCAAGATCGTAAAGAGTTCTTTTTTCAAGTCTCTCAGCAAAAAGATAAAGTCCTTTGCTTCTAAAGTATTCAACCCTCTCTTTTAATTCCTTTTTAATTTCTTCAATTGCCCACCTGAGCCTATCTTCAGAGGTAACATAATGAGTTGCAGGGAAAATAACTACACTATCTACTTTTCCAAGCACCTTACCTCTAAAAGGATCAATTATTTTAATTTCCTCTATTTCGTCCCCCCAGAGGCTTACTCTTACAGCTCTTTTTTCTTCATTAGAAGGAAAAATCTCAATTACATCTCCCCTTACTCTAAAGGTAGCACGAGTAAAATCTATTTCTGTTCTTTCGTAATGCATGGTTACAAGAGCTCTCAGTAATTCATCCCTTCTTATCTTTGCTCCCACTCTTAAATAAAGATGTTTTTGAAAATACTCATCTGGAGAACCAAGCCCGTAAATACAAGAAACACTTGCAACGACTATTACATCCTTTCTTGAAAGAACAGCAGCAGTAGCTGAGTGTCTAAGTCTATCTATAAAATCATTAATTGAGGCATCCTTTTCAATATAGGTATCAGTTATGGGAACATAGGCTTCTGGTTGATAATAATCATAATAGGAAACAAAATATTCAACAGCATTTTCAGGAAAGAGTTTTTTAAATTCATTATAAAGTTGAGCAGCAAGGGTTTTATTAGGAGCAATAACCAAGGTAGGTTTCCCAACCCTTGCAATAACATTTGCCATAGTAAAGGTTTTTCCTGAACCGGTAACTCCGAGTAAAACTTGATGCTTTAATCCCTTTTTAATTCCCTTTACTAATTCTTCTATAGCCTTTGGCTGATCTCCTCTTGGTTCTATGTCAGTTTTTAGCCTAAATTCTGCTTCTTTTCTTATAAAATGCATAATAAAAAATTAGTTCCAGATTTTAAGAATTCAACACATTAAAATTTACTCTATCATGTGAAACAAATCTCATGTTAAAAGAAAATTAAGTTTGTTTATTTATTATAAATTTTTAAATAATAAAAGCCAAAAGATTTTTAAAAAAAGCAAAAGAGCTTTTACTTAAATGTGAAAAAAATCTCTAATTATTTTAGAAGTTTTAACTTATGTAAGTTTAAAACACATAAACTTTTAAAAAGGAGGTGTGGTATGAGAGGAAAAGTAATTGCCCAATTTTTATTACCAACTTTATTTGCCGGGGGTGTTTTTATAAAAACATCTTTAGCAGGGGAAACCCCAGAGGAACTTAAAGCTCAGATTGATGCCCTAAAACAACAAATAGCTACCATGCAACAACAGATGGCATCTATGCAAACCTTAATAGAAACCTTGCAGGGAAAACTTCAACAAGTAGAGACGAAAACAGAAAAACTTACTCCCCAATTTGTAGCCAAAGATTCAAAGCCAGTTTTTGGAAAACCTGGCCTTGAGTGGCAACTTTATGGAAGAGTGAAAATGGATTATCACTACGATACTGCTCAAATAAAATACTATAACGACTTTGTTGGAGCAGTAAAAAATAGATGGAGCGCAAGTTATAACTCTACAACCGAAACTTGGAAAATATCTAAAGTTCCTGATTATCAAAATGACTCTACAAATTTTAATCCAAGAGATACAAGGCTTGGAGCATTAATTTATCAAAGTTATGGGAATTGGGTAGTTAAGGGTCATACTGAAATAGATTTTTATGGTTATAATTCTGGTAATAATATTATTCCAAGAATAAGGCTTGCCTATGTGGATATTAACAATACCAAAACTAAAACAAGTTTGCTTTTTGGACAGGACTGGATTCCTGTATCTCAATTAAATCCATCAACCATTGAATTCGGGATTTTAACAGCTGCAGGGAATCTTTGGTGGAGAGTTCCCCAATTAACTATAAGACAAAAGGTATTTGAAAACTGGGAACTCCTTGGTTCTCTTATGATGCATAGAAGACTTTCTACAGATTTAGAAAGACGCATGCCCTGGGCACTTGCAAGAATTCAGTATAAGGATGGAGTTTTAAATAAAGTCTTTGATAAAGGAAGTATGATTGCCCTTGGTGGTGGGTACAAACATGATGCAATTAAAGCTAAGGAGGTTTCCTTTCCATCAAAAAAATTTAAGGAAAGTGATGTTGATCGCTGGCTTATTTGCGCAGAGTGGTTATTTAATTTCAAACTTTTAAAACAAAACCTTCAATTTAAAGGAGAAGCCTGGACTGGAAAAGGGATTGATGATGAATGGTTAAGATATGATCTCGGTGTTAATGCCTATGGAGAACCTATTGAGGCTTATGGACTTTGGGCAGATCTTGTTTGGAATATAAGTCCTCGCTGGACTTTTACTATAGGAGCAGGCTTTGACGATCCTAACGATAAGGAAATACTTAAAGGACTTATCGGTCCTCAAGCTTTAAATGATCGTCAATTTACCAAAAATACTCAGTATTTTGCTAATCTCTGGTACAAATTAACTGACAAAATGAGCATTGGTGTAGAGGTAATGCATATTGAAACTGAACGTCGTGATTGGGTAGATACAGCTAATAGATTTACCTTGTCTGCCTTTTATAATTTCTAAATTTGAATTCTTTAGG
>PNIK01000085.1 GCA_002877985.1 Thermodesulfobacterium geofontis
AAGGCAACCATAAAAGTAATGGAAGATCTTGCTAAGATGAGGGCTATAATTCATGCTCATACCTTCATGCCCCTTCCTCAAACCCCTTTCGCTTACAAAAAACCAGGAAAATTAGATCCAGAAATTGTAAAAACTATAAATAAACTTCTGGGAAAAGGTCTTCTTTTCGGAGACTGGAAAGCTCAAGAAGAACTCTCTGAAAAAATTTATAAGTATCTTCATAAAATCAACATTCTGTAAAATTGATTACCACATTATATAAAATTTAGTTGATTTTCATAAAATTTTGATATAATTTTTAAATTAAGTAAACTTTTTAAATGGGAGGTAAAAATGTTAAAAGAACCTTTGTATAGGATTCATCCTATAGTCGTTGGAACAAAGGTTTTTGATAAAGGAATGATGACTTATCAGCATGATTATGGTGTTGAATATGTAATTCCAATTTATTCCTGGCTTATTGAAGGATCAGATAAAGTTATCCTTATCGATACAGGACTCTTAGAAGTGATACAATCTGAATTTAGAGAAAAGGCAATTGGAGGAAAGATCTACAAATTTGAAGAAGGACTTGCTAAATGGGGGCTCTCACCTAAGGATGTGGATATTGTAATCCATACACATTTACATAATGATCATTGCGAAAATGACTTTAAATGCGTGAATGCAATCTTTTATGCCCATGAGCTTGAATTTGAATCTGCTTATAATCCTCATCCTTTAGATTTCAGATATATGGCTGAATTCATAGAAGAAGTTGATCAGGCAGGACAGATGATACATATAAAGGAGGAAGTTTTTGAGGTTGTTCCTGGTATAAAAATGGTTCATACCCCTGCTCATACAAAAGGAGGAATGAGTGTTCTCATAAATACTGAAAAAGGAACTGTTGGTATTACAGGATTTTGTGTAATTATGGAAAACTTAAACCCTCCCAATAAAATCAAGGCTATGGGAATGGAAGTTATCCCACCAGGAACAAACATAAATCCTTATTTAGCTTATGACCAAATGGTTAAATTTAAAAACTCTGTTGATATTCTCATACCACTTCATGAACCAAGCTTTTCTTCAGTGAAAACTATTCCTTAAGGCTAAAAATAGCTAAATAGCTGTAAGGATCTATATGGCAGGATTTTTCAAAGAGAAATCCAGAATTTTCCAAAAATTCTCTTAAATCTCCTTCAGAAATTTTTATTTCTAAAGGAGGGGGACCAATAGAAGTTTTTGATTATGTCTGCAGAAATAATCTCAATATTTGATAATCCTTTTTCTTTTATCTCCTGTTTTAACCTTTTTAAAGATTCCTTATACACATCAACTGAAAAATAACCATCCCAACAACCTGCATTAAAAATAATACTAAAATTCTTATCTTACTTTTAATCCTTCATCAATATATTTTATTAAATTGTTTCATCAAAATCACTTCCATCAAGATAGTCATTTCCATCTGTTCCTGTAAGAGTCTTTAATTTTGACATATTATTAATCCCCTCTCTTGTAATTACCGTTCCATCTGAAAACTTAAATTGAAATGAGCTATATGCATCTCCAGAAAACCAATACTGAATCCTTAAAGAATCATTGGTATTTTTTATCTCTATAATGAGATCATGCCAGTCTTTTTTAAAAACTAAATCTTCTAATTTTATTCACTCAGAAAATACTACGGTATTTACATCATCACTCCAGTTATAATCGTAAACCGTATCCTGCCATCTCCTGCCCTAAACACATATACATCCGATCCAGCCCCTCCATCCATATAATCATTCCCCTCTCCACCTACAAACACATTATCTCCATCATATCCATATAAATAGTCATTACCACCCTTACCAAATATTACATCATCACTGTTACTTCCATAAAGCCAGTCATTTCCTGTTGAACCCGATATGGGCTTTAAATAAATTCGGCATAAGGATTGGCGATAAATCTACTGAGGGTTATCAATATTTGAGAATATATTCTGCATTATTTCTGTATTTAATTTATTTACCTCCTTTAAAACCATAAGAGAAAAAACTGCAAGATTTTGCTGGTTAGTATCATCAGATAAAAGCATTTCTTTTATCTGAGTTTTAAAAGCATTTTCATCAAAATCTTCATCTAAAACAATTTTATCAACATAAAAATCATAATAAGCAGGTAAAAATCCTTTCAAGAAGTCCTGCATCAACACAAATCTTGTAAATAATCACTGAAACATGGTATTCCAAGCTTCAAGCAAAAATCTTCCTGATCTATGTCTTATGCCATCTTGAACTTCATCAGGAGTTATCCCTACAAATTTCTCTATTGCCCCTACCTGCTCGTAGCTAAGCGTTATTCCCCCTTCAAAATGTAATAATCTGCGTTCCCTGTCATTGCCACTAAGTATTGCCCAGCTTATTCCAAGCTCTTCTGCTGTTATATTCTCAACTCCTGCCCACCTGAATATTATCCCCTCAAATCTCTCTTTTAACCTTGTTAAATCAATCTCCACTACTGCTTCCTTTACTGTGTTAAGTAATGTCTCATCCATGCTTATTGCTATCGGTAAATCTGGCATGAATCCATACCCCTTAATCCAGGGAAGCCCAACTATCTCAGGATTTAACTTTACCTCTCTGTTGTAATAACTGTAAAGCCTATCTAATTCAAAATTCACATTCCCTACTTGCGTAGTTCCTCCATCCTCAAACTCAACTACCCCCACTTCTGTTACCCTGTTCCTTCCCTGATTAATATTTAGAGAGGTTGTATTCAAATTAATTGCCCTTATCCCAACTTCACTTAAACTCATTAGCTCCCCACTATCTGTCCTCCCATCCCCGTTTTTATCCTGCCATACCTTCAGGTTCTTGAATACATCATCAAATGAATCAATTCTTCCATCTCTGTTTGTATCATATAAAGCTAAAGCCTAAATCCAAATTCATTGGCATTACCAAACATCTCTGTTATATCATCTACCCTTGCATTTCCATTCCTATCCCAAACTAAAAAGGCAATCACCACCACTTATCCAGCCAACCCTATTTGCAAACCCAGAACCGCTAAGATCAAACATTGCTCTGCTTTCCCTAATATCAGTTAATTCTATACCATCTCCATCAAGATTTATAACAAGTGGATCAATCCTATGAGTACCTTCCCTAAGATTATTCCGAACTCTTTCTTCATAACTGAAATTCTTATCCTCCACCCAACCTGTATATAATCTGGATTCTTTATCCACGGGTTTGCCCTGAGTAAACCTTCAACACTAATTCCATACTTCTTTGCTATCTTTGAAAGTGTATCCCTGGGATAGTATTATATTCCGGAGGAGCATATCTATACATCAATTCCTCAATAGTGCTTTCACTATATTTTCTTAGAAGATACTCATGTAATGCTTTTTCACCAGTTTCTAAATCAGGAAATATAGCAAACTTATGTACTCCATCACCTCTATCATAAACACCTATTCCATATTTTTTGCCTTCAAGAGTGTCTGCAACTAAATTCCCCGAGTTGTTTGTTTTCACAGCAATATTATTCCCTCCTGCAATTTTTAGTCTATAAATCTTCAAATCTCCTTTCTGAGAATTGTATGTAATTCACTTTTTAAGTCAAGTGAAATTTTAAACATATCTTTATAAAATTTTTGCTACTTTTAACTTTTGTCTTTAAAAATATTTTTTCAAAATTCCTCTTTAACTTCATAAACTCTATTATAAATACAAAAATTTTTGTAAAATTAAGTTGTGGACTTAAAAATACTTGAAAAATTGCAAGTTGAATGTGCTAAAAAAGTTATAAAAATGGATATTCTGACAAAAACTGAAACTATTGGTGGAATTGATATAACTTTTGAAAATCCAAAAGAAAATCCAACCAGAGCCTGGGCTTGTATAGTAATAATTGAAACCTCGACTCTAAAACCCGTATATCACAAAGTAATTGAAGATATAGTTGATTTCCCTTATATCTCTACTTTTCTTGCCTTTAGAGAACTTCCTTTAATGTTAAAACTTTATAAATCTCTTGAAATTAAACCAGATGTTATCTTTATAGATGGGCAGGGAATCTCTCATCCAAGAGGATGCGGAATCGCCTCTCATTTCGGGGTTATAACAGGTGCTGTAACTGTAGGAGTTGCAAAGAAAAAGCTCTGTGGAAAACACGCACCCTTAGCTGAAAAATGCGGAAGCTACTCTTACTTAATTTATAACGATGAAATCGTGGGTGCTGTTGTAAGAACGAAAGAAAAAGTAAAACCGGTTTATGTATCTATTGGACACAAAATAAGCTTAGACACAGCAATTAAAATTGTTTTAAAAACTTCTATTTACCGTATCCCTGAGCCTTTAAGACTTGCCCATAATCTTTTAAAGGGGATAAGAAAAACTTACTATGGTTGCAAAGTTATCATTAATAAGAATTAAATCTGAGCCTCTTTAGCAACCTCTGTTCCGCTTCCCATAGTAACTCCAACATCTGCTCTTTTCAAAACTGGTGCATCGTTTACTCCATCCCCAGTCATAGCCACAAACTATCCCTTATCTTGTAAAACTTTTACAATTTTTAGTTTTTGCTCAGGAGAGATTCTTGCATAGACCTTTATTTTTTCTGCTCTTTCTTCAAATTCCTCTAAACTAAACTCGTCCAATTCTTTTCCTGTAATTAAAACTTCTTTTGGATGCTCATTCTTTTTTCTACAATTTCGAGCTATTTAGCAATAGCATAGGCAGTCAAAAGATGATCTCCTATTATCATAACTACTTTTATTCCTGCGGATTTACAAAGGGCTATAGAAGGTTTGGCTTCCGCAAAATCCGAGAAATATGAGATCTGTCTCAAGTTTTTCAACATTAGGAAGTTCTTTCAACTAAAGCCCCTTAGTAAAAACTAAATGTTCGTCTCCCTTTTTATGAACTGTAGTCAGACATTTTCTTTTTGAGTCAAAGGGAATTTCAGCAACTCGCGGAAATTCTTTCTGAAATTTTATTTTGTCAAATCCATTAATTTTAGCAAATTCATAAAGGGCAATTTTTATAGGATCTCCTGTAACTTTATTTTCTTCATTTATTTTTACATCGTTATTAAGACTCATAAATAAAAAGAGAGATTTTGAATCCTTATTAAGAGAAAATACTTTCCTTACAATCATCCTGTTTTGAGTTAAGGTGCCTGTTTTATCTGTACAAATGTAAGTTACAGATCCAAGAGTTTCTACCGCTGAAAGATTTCTTACAATGGCATTTAAATTTACCATTTTTCTTGCACCAAAAGCAAGGGTGATAGTAACCAAAAACAAAATAACCACACAGATAATAATAGTTGCTATACCAAAGTTTTTCCCAAAATCGGCAAGCCTTTTTTTGTAAAGGAGTTTTTGTCTCCTCTTCCTGAACCATCTTGGCAATTTTACCAAGCTCAGTATTCATTCCTGTTGCAACAACAACCCCTTTTACCCCTTCCATTGGTAATAAGAGTCCTTTTGAAAACCATATTTTTCCTTTCAGAAATAGGTACATTCTTCTCTAAAATAGGCTCAGTGTGTTTTATTTAATATATGAAACAGATTCTCCTGTAAGAAGCATTCATCTACTTTAAGCTGATAAGCCTCTATAAGTCTTATATCTGCTGGAACAATATCTCCTGCTTCTAATAAGACTATGTATCCAGGAACAAGTTCTTCTGCAGGAATCTTTTTAATCTTCCCCTCTCTTATCACCATACCGTGAGGGGAAGCATTTTTGAAAGAGTTTTCATAACTTTTTCAGCTCTGTATCCCTGAATAAAACTTAATAAAGGCATCAATAAGAAAAATTACCATAATGCTTATAGTATCTGTAATCTCTCCTATAAAACCAGAAATAATAGCTGCAATGATGAGAATAGAGATGAGAAAAAATCTTTAAACTGATTTAAATATTTTCCCATAAATTCCAAGTCTTTTCTTTATTTCTTCAGATAAACCCTCCAAAAAAGTCTTAAGATCTTTTAAAATTTCAGTTATATCTTTTTGAAAGTATTCCATTTTTTGAAAACCTTAGTTTTAAAATTTTAAAGTTTCAATTTACTTTACAAATGCATAGTTTGCAATTATGAATCTTCATGTTAGAATTTTTTAAAGATTTTTAAATAAAGGGGGAAGAAAATGGGTTTGCAAAAAGTTATTACCACTTATATACCACAGGGAGTCTTTATCGTAACTTCAAAAATGAATGATAAAATAAATGGAATGACCGCAGCATGGGTCTCTCAGGTTTCTTTTAGACCTAGACTTCTTGCAGTTGCTATTGCACCACAAAGATATACTTATGAATTTATCAAAAGTTCTGGGCTTTTTTGCATCAATACCCTCAGTAAAGATCAAATTGATCTTGCCAAACATTTTGGATTTAAAAGCGGAAGAAGTGTTAACAAATTTGAAAATATTCCCTATACTTATTCTTTAAATGGTTGTCCTGTTTTGAAGGATGCTATAGCTTATTTTGAATGTCATGTGGTAGGTGAATGCCAGGCGGGAGATCATATGATCATTATAGGTGAGGTAACAGATCATCAAGTTTTAAAAGAAGGTGTTGAACCTTTAATTTTTAAATGGGATGATTTCTTTGGAGGAATAGGAGATTAGAGGTCTTTAAATGGATCTTTCTGATAAATTGCTTTCCTTTCATGATAAATTGGCTCGTTTTTTTGAAAAATATCTTAGAATAATTTTAGCAACCATAGTTATTCTTTTAGTAATAGCTCTATCTTGGATAGGTTTTACCTATTATAAATCCAAAAAAGAAAAGACTGCATCTTTAAAATTAATGGAAGTGGTAAAATCTCCAAATGTAATTCAAGCTTTACAAGAGGTAAAAGATAAATACAGAGGAACTCAAGCGGGTCTTCAGGCATCCCTTCTTTTGTTAGACTATTACTACAATCAAAAAAATTATCAAGAAGTGCAGAAGCTTATAAATGAATTAGAGAAAGAATATCCAAGAAAAATTAGAGGAGTAATTTTATATGGTAAAGCTAAGATCTTTGAAATTCAAGGTGATCTTTCTAAAGCCTTAGAACTTTATAAAGAGGTCTCAAAAGAACAGTCAGAGTTAAATTTTTTGACTTATTTAGATATAGCAAGAATTGCAGAAAAAATGGGTAAAATTGATTTGGCAAAAGAATATTATCAAAAATACTTAAAAAAATCAGATATTAAAAATAGTGGGTATGTGGAGTATAAACTTTCTCAACTGGAGAAAAAATGACCTTTTCTATTTTCAAAAAAATTGCTGAAGAAAGAATAAGAAAGGCTATGGAAGAGGGATTATTTGATAATTTAGAATATAAAGGAAAACCCATAGAATTAAAAGAAGATCCTTTTGTTCCTGAAGATTTAAAGGTAGTCTATAGAATTCTTAAAAATGCTGGTTTTTTGCCTAAGGAAGTGGAATTAAGAAAAGAAATCTATAAGTTAGAAGAACTATTGGATGAAGAGGTAGGGGATGCCTATTTAAAAGTAAGAAAATTAACTACTCTTATTTTCCAGCTTAGTCAAATTAGAAAGGGGCCTGTAAGTTTAGAAGAAAGTGAATATTACTATAAAATAGCAGAAAAAGTTAAACTTGCTAAGCACCAATTACCTAATAAGGAATCCAAAGAAATAGATTGGGCTAAATTACAAAGTCAACTTTATATCTCAGCTCTGAAATCAAGAAGAAAAAAATAAAACCTATTTGCATGGGTCTTTATTTAAAAGATCTCTCAGATGAATTTTTTATGAAAATTGCTATTAAAGAAGGTTATAAAGGTTTAGGATGGACATCTCCTAATCCATCGGTAGGAGCTGTCTTAGTGAATCCTTTAACTAAGCAAATTATAGCAAAGGGTTATCATAGAAAATTTGGATATCCCCATGCAGAGGTTGAGGTTATAAGTAAGGCAGGAGAAAAAGCCAAGGGAAGTATCCTTTATGTTACTCTGGAACCTTGTTCCCATTATGGAAAAACACCTCCCTGTACTGAAAAAATTTTAGAATCTGGGATCTCAAAAGTTATTTGTGGAATAAGAGACCCTAATCCTCTCGCTAAGGGAGGTTTAGAATATTTGAAATCAAAAGGGATTGAAGTAGAAGTAGGAATACTTGAGAAAGAAGCAAAAGTTCTTACCAGATTTTTTTTAAGTCATATCTTAAGAAAAAGACCTTGGGTTATAATGAAAGTTGCATCAAGTCTTGATGGAAAGATAGCTACTTCTACAGGAGAATCTAAATGGATTACAGGAGATTCTGCAAGAAAATTGGCTCATAAATTGAGACATATATGTGATGCTATATTAGTAGGAAAAAACACCATTTTAAAAGATAATCCTGAATTAACCTGTAGACTAATAAAAGGAAAAAACCCTATAAGATTAATTCTTGATACTCATCTAACCCTTGATCTAAACTTTAAAATCTTCGAGATTAATGAAACTAAAAAAACAATTATAATTTGCGGAGAAAAGGTAGATTCTGAAAAAGAAAAAGTTTTAAGAAAAAAGAGAGTGGAAGTATGGAAACTTCCTTTAAATAAAAAAGGAAATATTGATCTCAATGCTCTTTTGGAGAAATGTAACGAAAATAATATATGTTCTATCCTTGTAGAAGGAGGTGGGAAAGTTCATGGGAATTTTTTAGAAGAAAATCTGGTAGATGAAATATTTTATATAATAGGACCTATTATAATAGGAGACAAAATGGGTGTCCCTGCCGTGGAAAGGGAACCTCTCGAAAGTCTTAAATCTGCTACCTTTTTAAAAGAAATTAAAGTGAAAAAATTGGGAGATTCCTTTTTATTTCACTGCTATACAGAAAGGGGATTTAATCTTTTAAATACTCCTTTAACATCTCTTTAATCTCATTTTCTAAATCTTCAAAGCTTTTTTCAGAAAAGATAATTTTGTGTGCTCTTTTTTCTTTTTCTTTGAGAGGAAGTTGTGTCTTTAAAATTTTTTCACCTAATTTTTCATTAAGTCCCTTTTTTAGTATTCTTTCTTTTTGAACCTTTTCTGAACAACTCACCACCCATACCTCATCAAAAAGATCCTCCCATCCTACCTCAAAGAGAAGAGGAACTTCAAAAAAAAGAACTTTTTCTCCTTTATTTATTTCTATAAATTCAAGCAATTTTTCCTTTACTAAGGGATGAAAAAGGTTTTCC
>PNIK01000009.1 GCA_002877985.1 Thermodesulfobacterium geofontis
TGTAGTATCTTCCAGTAAGTGCCAATGTTAATCCCTTTATAGACTTGTTCACAAGCTTGATCGCATATGAACTACTCGTATATTCCTTGTTGATGTAGTTATTCTTCGTTTTATCCCAGTATCCTTGCAAAATTCCTGTAGTAACATAGGGTAGATCAAACCTCATAACAACCTTATCCGTGTGCCTCTGTATATCGGGAATCTCATCGTAGTAGACTCTAGCTGTTGAATTCTTACCATAGATGAGTCTATCAGACAAATTATAACCAATACCAGAAATATAATAATCGTAGTACAAAAGTGGAACGTCTTCAAGCCCTCTCCTATTATCAAAGGATCTATAAGTATGGCTATAGTTTATAGATACTATATTCCAGTTAAACTTAGCACCAATAGTGTAATCTCTTGTCCTTTCGTTTATCCTTGTAGTCACAGCCACCGTATGACAAGGTGCACATTTGCCAAGCTGTACATAAGTCTGATGCCAACCATGTTTTTCCTGCTGTTCAAAGTTAAAGTATGGTTTCAAGTAGCTGAAAAACGGTATATTCAATTCGAAATCGAAATTGGTCTTGCTTCTTCTAATCATATTCTTACCGGGAGAAGTACTTGATAGATCCTCATAGGTAAGAGCCTGATTACCAGCGATAGTGACTGTTCCAGTAGATGTACCACTCAAGTTAACAACAGTAACCGGATTACTAGCAACAACCGAATTTAGCCCAGAAGAACCAGTTGGACTTCCTGAACGCGTAGTAGAATTAAGGGTATAGTTCTGATGAGGGTCCTTATTCATCATATAATCATGCTGGAGTCTGTGGATGAAACTGTCATAACTACCTCTGATCCTAAAGATCCTACCCACGTTGAAATCTACATCGTAATTCTTCTCCTCTGGGGTGTAATAGTAGACCCCAAAGGTACCATTAAGTGCACGAAAATTTACAGTACCTTCAACCTCTCCGTTTAGACGGGATTTTAGACTATCATACTCACCCACTTTAACCGAGTTATCATTTTTACCGATTCCTGTATAACCAAGCTCTACCTCAAGTGACAAAGGTTTATCTTCTGCAATTGCTAGACTAACCATTAAACTAAAAACAAGAACAAATATGACAGCAACCAACCGCCTCATAACTCCACCTCCTCTCATTACTTCATTATTTTTTTGGCACCACCAGTCATACGGGAACCGCCACCTGTAACTGTTAAGGATGGTAGATCAGAGCCATGGATTGCAGAATGACATCTTGTACACTTGGTATTCATAGCCTTTGCCATAGAGAAAGATTGCGGATTACTCCTTACAAACTTAGAAGCAACTTCAGGACCGAAGAAGGTAGGATTTGTAGTTAAAGCGGTACCGTTATAGTAAAGGGTATATCCAGCTGAATCACTCCCAGTCTTACAAAAACCATCTGCTGTTTTTCCTGTACTACAATCGGGGATATAATCCCAGCTAGGTGTGAAGCCAGCGTGGAAGTGCATGCTATGGCACTGCAGACAGATAAATGGCTCATTCTGTTTGAGTAAATTATTAGCGACAGAACCATGAGGATTGTGGCAAATCATACAATCCTCATTCACAGGTGCATGCTCAAAGACATAGGGGCCACCTTTCTCCTGATGGCACTTAAGGCAGACTTCATTCTTATCAATATTGGCCCTCACAAGTTTATCAACTGTAGAACCATGAGGATTATGGCATTCGCTACATGTCATCTTTCCCTCTTTAACTGGATGGTGGTTAGGCATCCTTGTCTGAGCCATTATATCCTTATGACAACTAAAGCATAGCTCAGGCTCACTTTCCTTTAGGTAGGCCTCTTTTGTATAGCTCTTTCTGTAACCAAGAGTGTTTCTTTCCTTTGTTTCACCATGCATAGTATGACACTTGGAACAACTGACACCTTCAAGATCATGTTTTGAACCATGCCACATAGCGACTTCACTATCCCTATGACACTGGGTACAAAGAGTGCTTGATACACCAGATACCATCTTAGCAGGATTAACAATTAAACTTGGATCACCACTTTCAGCGTGTTTACTACCTGGACCGTGACATGACTCACAACCAGGCTTGACGCCAAACTGACTCGTCTCCCAATCTGCAAGCTTTCCATGAACGTTACTCTTTGCAAACTTGCTGGCTAAATCGCTATGACAGCCGGTACAGGTCTCACTACCAACATACTCGGCTCCCTCGGGAAACTTAGGTGAAGCTCTTAATGCCAACTCCTTCCTTACATTCACATTATTACACGCACCCAATAACCCCACAAGCCCTACAGCGATAAACACCTTCCACCGCATCCTTCTACCCCCCTTTCTCACGTATAATAAGCTTAAAACAATATCAATATTTTATAACAAGTATTATTGCAATTTTTTTTATGTTGTCAAGATCGAATTTAGAGTGTTTTTAAAATTTTTTTACTCTTTTTTTTCTTTTTTCTTTATTTTTTCTAATCTTACAAAATGAAAACAACTATATAGACCCTCTTTATGAGACCTTTGTTCATCAGATCCCCCTATACATTTTCCATAAAGACTATCTCCCAAAAAGACCTCTCTCTGAACAGCTTTCTCTCATCCGCATAAGGTTTCCCTGTCTTTACTCCTAAAAATATCTTAATACCACCTTCTGAGACAGCCAGTAATCCAACTACCTTTATGTGAGCCTTTATCTTCATAACCTCTGCACCTCTTTCTCTCCTCTGAATTTTTCCTCTTCCTTTGCTACAGCCTTTATAATTTTCTCTAAAAATTTTATCTAATTTTTTAAACGATAGAACTAAATGGAAAAATCAAGGATTTTCTTTAGTATAGATTTAGCTTTAATTTCTAAAGCTCTCTAACTTAAAGAGAGATCTTTGAAGGAGAGCAAGATAGATAATTAGGGCAAGATCATATTTAAACTTTCTCCCACGACCTTTGCGCCTAATTTCTAAAGATGCAAAACCCTGAGAAATAATTTAAATAAGAGTCTGAAAAGTAACCTCTAAGGCAAAATCTTTAAATCTTACCATGGTTCTTTCCTTTAAAATTACTTTAAAAATTCAAAATTCTATAAAAATAAAATTTAAACCTTAATTTTAAAATTTAAAATAGTATTTTACAAAGCGAATTTTCAAACACCCTCAAATTCCCCTTGACAAAATAACAAAATCTAGGTATTTAAAAAAATATGAAATTTTTAAAAAATTTTTTAGAGAAATTTTTTAAACTTTCGAGAAGATCATACCTTGGATTAGATCTTGGTTCTTATGCATTGAAAGTTGCAGAAGTATCTCTTGAAGGAGATCGACCAATTTTAAAGGGGTTTTGCCAGGCAAAAACCTTTGAAACTGCCATTGTAAATCAAATTATTAACGATCAATTTTTACTTTCAAGCAATTTAAAAAATCTATTTTCAAATCTTAATCCCTCCTCTCGAAATGTTTTTCTTTCATTACCCTTTGAATTAACTATTTTTGGAAAATTTTCTGCAAATAGCCCTGAGCTTTTGAAAGAAATTGAAAAATATATTAATGATGAATTACCATACAAAATAGAAGAGGTTTATTACAGTTATTTTGTTATACCAGAAAAAAATGAATATCAAATTTATTATCTTGCTTCTAAAAAGGATAATATTGAAAAAATCAAAAATATTCTTTCAGAACTTGGTTATTCTTTGGAAAATGTGGATGGGGATTTTGTCAATATACATAATTTTTTAGAATATCTTTATGGCCCAGAAAATAAAGCTGTAATCGATTTAGGCAATGAGAGGATTAAAATTCATTTTTCTAATAAAGATGCCCCTGTATACACCAGAGAACTTTTTAATTTAAGTTTTAAAAATTTAAAAACACAGGTCATAGAAGAATTGAAAATTACTACTGACATGGCAGAAAGATTTCTACATAACCCTCCTTCTGATTCCCGAGGAAAAAAAATCAAAGAACTTTATAAAGATTTTTTCAAATCCCTAGTGGAAGAAATTAATTTTGGAATTGAAATTGTAAAATCAAAATATAATTTTTCTCCTGAAGTTATATACTTAGTGGGCGGTGGAGCTAAAATACCTGGTATAAACTCTATTTTATTTGATTTACTAAATCTAGAAATAAGAAAAATCGATATAAAAAATAAAATAGGAGTATCTGAAAATATAGATCCGAAATATTTAAATACTATCACTACTCAAGGGGTCTTTGCTTTAGCAGCTGCTATAAAAGAGTTTATTTAAAATATGATTATTAAATTTAATTTATTACCAAAAAAAATTGTAGAAGTTGAAAGTAAAGAAAAGAAATTATCTTTTTTTAAAATTTATTTTTCTATTTTATCTTTTATTATATTAAGTTTAATATTTCTAATTTATAACAACTATTCAATTTATAAAAACTTAGAAAGGGAAAAAAAAGAAAAGTTAGTTTTATTAAATAAGTATAAAAATATAGCTATAAAGGTTAAAAATTTGGAAAAGGAAAATGAAGAAATTAAAAAAAGGATTGAAACAGTAGTTAATCTTAAAAAAGATCAGGGTAAAAACCTTAAATATTTAGCAGAATTAATTAAAGAAATACAACCAGACAAATTAATACTAACTAATTTAAAGATTCAAAATGATAATTGTTACTTAAAAGGATTAAGTCTTGATATGGACTTTTTAGCTTATTATATGCAATCCTTGGAAGGAAAGAAAGATCTTATAAAAAATGTCAATCTTAAAACAGCTTATCAAAAAGAAGTCTCTGATTTGAAATTAGTTGAGTTTGAGTTGGAGGTAAAATTTTAATGTCATTAAAGGACAAATATAATGAAATAAAAGATCGTCTATTAACTTGGGAAGAAACAAGTACAAAAAGAGAAAAAGTTTTGTTAGTCTTGGTTACAATTATATTACCCTTTTTTTTATTTTATAAGTTTTACTATATTCCTTTAAAAGAGAAGATAAATAATCTAAAAGAAGATATAAAAAAAATTGAATTAGAGATAGCAAAGCTTGAAAATTTTGTCAAACGAGAAAAAGCTATAGAGGAGATAGTTAGGAACCGAAAAAAATTTTTGGAAGAAATTAAAATTATTCTCCCCACAGAGAAAGAAATTCCCCAGTTAATAAAGAATGTTTCAGAAATCGCTAAGAAAAATAAACTTGAAATTTTGAGATTTATGCCACGCCAAGAAGAAAGACAAAATTATTATAATGTCATCCCCTTTGATATGGAATTAAAAGGATACTTTTATGATATCCTAAAATTTTTAAATGAAGTTGAAAAGCTCCCTCGTCTTGTTACTTTAAAAAATATTGAATTTTCTCCTCAAGCAAAGGAAGAAAAAATTATCATAAAAACTAGTTTTGTTACTTATGTATATACAGGAATTCCTTTAGAAGAGAAACAGGGTAAAAAATGAAAATTAATAAGTTCTTAGTCTTATTAATATTAATAATTGTTACTGGCTGTAAAGAAAAAGCACAAGAAAAAACAGAAACTCCTATGGTTAGATCCCCTGCATTTAAAGATATTGAACTTGAAAAATGGAGAGAAGAAATTAATAGACCAGCCTATAGTATTGATATTAATCAAATAAAGAATCCTTTTATTACTCCCAAGACTTATCAGCTTTTAACTATAAAAGAAAACACAATTCCCCTTATACTTGTAGGTATTCTAAAGGAAAAAAATAAAAAATTAGCTCTACTTCAAGATCCCACAAAAAAAGGCTACATTGTAAAAGAGGGAGATAAATTAGGAGAATCTATAATAAAAGAAATAGGTAATAATTATATTATCATTGAGGAAGTAAGTGAAAATATTTTTGGACAAAAAACAAAAAAATTGAAAAAAATAATTTTAAAATAGGAGAAGTAATCAATGAGAAAACATAAAATTGTTTTTTATTTTCTTTTATTAATAGGACTTTTATCAATTAGTTCTTCTTTAATGGCACAAGTTAAAAATATTTTAAAACAAACTTATTTTTTAAAAGAACCTACCAATAGTTTAATCTTTGACTTTGAATTCAAACCAAAATATGATATTAAAAGCGAGAATAATACTCTTAATATTATCTTTTATGACGTTGAGATAAAAGATACAAACTGGCTAAAAAACCTTCCTAAGGAGATCTTTAAAGAGTTTAATATATATATTGAAAAAAACAACTTAATTTTGGAACTTAAGACCTTAAAAAACTTCAATTTTAAAACTACAACTTATGAAAATAAACTGGTTATTGATTTCATTTGGGAAGAAATCAAGAAACCCGTAATGGCCCAAATTATAGGTGATAAGATAATAAAATCTTATGAGGATTCTTTGAAATTACCTGAATATAGCTATCCGGCTCAACCAGATTTAACTCACCTAAAATTACCCTTTATGAAAAAATATACTGGTAACCCTGTATCCGTTGATTTTCAAGAGGCTGATTTACATGCAGTTTTTCGTCTTCTTGCAGAGGTAGGAAATATTAATATTGTAGTTAGTGAAAAGGTAAAGGGTACAATTACTTTAAAGGTAAAACAGGTACCTTGGGATCAACTTTTAGATATAATTTTAGCTAACCATGGACTTGCTATGATGAAACTTGGAAATGTGATTAGGATTGCACCTTTAGATGAAATTAAAGCAGAGAGTGACAGATACAAAGACTATTTGACCTCTTTAAAGGATATTCAAGAAAGGGGACCTCTTATAACTAAAACTTTTCAACTGAAGTATGTAAAGGGTGATGTAATAGTAAATAAAATTAAAGAGATAGTAACCGGAGAAGGGAAAATAACTTTTGAACCAAATTCCAACATAATAATTGTGAAGGATACTGAAAAAAATTTAGCTGAAATTGAGAAGATCATCAAGGAGGTTGACAAACCTACCAAACAGGTTTTGATTGAGGCAAGGATTGTTGAAATGCAAGATACTTATGCCCATCGTCTTGGTATAAGATGGGGGGGGTCTGCCTATAAAGGTTCAGAACATACTATTTTTGGTGTGGGAGGATCTCCCACTATCTCTTCTGGTAGTGCAAGTTATACTTATCCAGGTGGTTTTGGTCCTGGAAATTCAACCGTGAGTGTAAGTATTCCAGCAGGAACTCTTGTTGATCTCGGTACAGCTGGAACAACCAATATTGGCTTTGCCTTTGGACATATTGGAAAAAGTGTTCTTCTCCTGGATGCAGAACTTTCAGCCCTTGAATCAAAAGGGATTGCGCGTATTTTTGCAAGACCTAAAATTTTAACTCTTGATAATCAAGACGCTGAAATCAAACAAGGCTATAAAATTCCCTATCTTCAACTCTCCCAATATGGTGTGGCTACCACGCAATTTATTGATGCTGTTCTTAAACTTAAAGTAACTCCCCATGTAACCCCTGATAATCGAATAAATCTTGATATAGAAATAGAAAAAAGTACACCCGATTGGGGAAGAGTGGTAAATGGAGTACCTGCAGTCTTAACAAGATCTGCGAAAACAAAAGTTTTAATTAATAGTGGTGAAACTTTGGTTATAGGTGGTATTAAAACAGATGACATTGGAGATAGTGTGGATAGTGTTCCAGGATTATCAAATGTTCCAGGGTTGGGAGAACTTTTTAAGAGAAAAGAAAAAACAGCTGATAAAACAGAACTTATGGTATTTATTACACCTAAGGTGGTTTCAGTAGAAATTCCAGGAGTAGATTATTGATAGCTTAAAGTGTTTAATTATTTTTTCTACTTCCTTTTAGCTTATCTTTTAGGTTCTATTCCTTTTGCACTAATTATTGCCCTTCCTCAAGGTATTGACCCAAGAAAAGAAGGCAGTAAAAATCCTGGAGCAACCAATGTAGCCCGACTTCTTGGAAAGAAATGGGGAATTTTGACCTTTATTGGAGATTCTGGAAAGGGAATTTTAGCCCTTTATTTAGTTAAACTGTTAACCTCCTTGGAATTTAAGGAAAACCCCTTTTTATATGCAGGAGTTGCCTTTTTCTCGGTCTTTGGGCATCTTTTTTCTATCTTTTTAAAATTTAAAGGTGGAAAGGGAGTGGCTACCACCATTGGAACCTTTTTAATTCTTACCCCTAAAGCCCTTTTTCCCTCTCTTGTAGTCTTTGCTGTGGCAGTTTATGTAACCAATTATGTCTCTGTAGGTTCCTTATTAGGAGTAGCTCTCCTTCCGCTCTTTATTTATCTTTTTGACTATCCTTCCGAATATGTATATACTGGAATTATTCTTGCCATTTTAATCTGGATAAAACATAAAGATAATATAAAAAGACTTCTTAGAGGTGAAGAAAAGACTTGGAAGAAAAAATAATTGATAAAGAGAAAGCCAAAGAAGTAGGAATATTTTGTGAGGATTTCCTTTTTAGGGTCTCTTCTGATGATCTCTTTGTTTATCTTGAAGAACCACTTTTAGAGGAGGAAGAAAAAAAGAGATTTTATGAAAACTGGGAGAAAATCAAAGATTGTCTTAAACTTAATGGTGTCCAACTTGTTTTAGACCAACCTGAAGTCGTAGAAGAAAAAATAATCGTAGCTAAGGCTTATCCTCCAAAAGAGGGACTACCTGAAAGAATTGAGTTTTTACCTAAATTTTTAAAACTTTTTGAAAGAAAAGAAGAATCACCAGAGGATTTTGAAAAAATTGAGGAATCTGAGGGAGAAGATTTACGGGAAAGGTTTCAAAAAATCATTTGTGCAGTTCAAGGAGAACCTATTGCTAAATGGTACCCATCTGTTCCTCCAACTCCTGGATTGAATATATGGGGGGATGTCATAGAACCTCCACCGCTTTCTGAAGAAAAAAGCTTTGAATTGGGAGAGAATGTCTATCTTGATGAAAAAGAAAATTTGATAAAAGCTAAGATCTCAGGAGTGGTAATTTATGCGAGAGGGAAAATTGATATCTCTCCTGAATATGTGCTCAAAGGCGATGTGGATTTCTCTGTGGGAAATATTCATTTTATAGGAAAGAAATTAACCATCCAGGGAGATGTAAAATATGGCTTTACAGTAGAATGTAAAGGTATTTTGGAGCTAAAAGGATGTACAGAAAATAAAGTCACCCTTAAAATTGAAGGATCCTTTATCTCAGAGGGAATTCTTAGAGGAGAAGATACTAAGATTGAAGTC
>PNIK01000022.1 GCA_002877985.1 Thermodesulfobacterium geofontis
ACTTGCTAAAGAAAAGGATTTAAACTTATTTGTCTGTGAACCTAAATACTTAAGTATTACCGTTTTGTCTATAAAAGTAACCATAGCACCAGCTAATAAAAAAGCAGGAATAAGGCAAGTAATTACATGTTTGGCAATATAATCTTCTAAAGCTAGAGCTCCAGCCATTAATAATTCTTTAATCATCAAAAATTTCCTCCACTTTTAAATTTTTTTTGAGATTTCCATATATTTATTTAGATTTTCCTCTTCAGCTATTTTAAGTTTTTCAAGTACTGATAAAATCAAGAATCTTTTAAAGAGATCTGATTCGTCGAGACTGTAAAAAATACGGTTTCCTTCTTTTCTACTTTTTATAAGTCCAGCCTCCTTTAAAACACTAATATGAAAGGAAACCCCCGGCTGGTTTATATTTAAAAGAGCAACCATTTCACAAACGCAGGTTTCTCCCTTTTCTAAAATTTTTAAAATTTTTAATCTCGTTTCATCAGAAAGGGCTTTAAAAATTTTAGTTAAATCTTTTAGATCCATAAGTTTAAAATATAAACAAAATTTAATATTTTTCAAGTATAATTGGATTAAAATTTTTAAAATTAATAAAAAAATTTTTATAATTTAAAAAATTCATTTTAACAAAAGAAATTTGGGTAGAAGAATGGCAAATTTATGCTAAAGTAATAAAAATTTGGGAAATTGAAGGTAAAGAAGATGTTTAAATATAAAGTTCTCTTTATAGATGCTTCTAACCTTAAGTGGGAGATAAGGAAATATGAAATTCCTCCTTATTCAGGTCCTGTTGATATTGGAGTTAAGATTCATTTAGAGGAATTTGAAAGTTGGAAATATGATGTTTTCAGTCCTCAAAATATTTTATTCCTTGGAACAGGACCTTTTGCGGGAGGTAAAATTTTCGGGACTCATAGATTGGTAGCAGTTTTTAGAAGTTCAGAAAGTTTGGGACTTCACGTTTCTGAAGCAGGAGGAGCTGGATATAAATTCATAGGTTCTGGTGTGCATGGTTTTGTTATTTCTGGTAAAAGTGATGAACCACTTCTTATTTTTGTAGAAGGAAAAGAAGATACTAAAGTTAGATTTGAAAAAATTAATAGAGATAATTTAGAAAGAATATATGAAGGCTATGGAAATTATTTTGGAGCCTATGCTTTAACTAAGTGGCTACTTGATATTTATGAAGAATTTTTTGCTGAAAACAATGCCAGGGCTATTGTTGTTGGACCAGGTGCTTGGCAGACAAGATTTGGTTCTCTTGTTTCTATTGATGTGAATCCACAGATAAAAGAATTGATTATTGGAAGTGAAGATTTTGCTGGAAGAGGAGGAGCTGGTTCAGTATTAGCTCAGGCGCATAATGTAGCAGGGATAATTGCTGGTGGAAAAATAAGACCCGAGCTTCCTGAATTATTGGTAGATATCAGAAAATTTAACGAATATTTCAAAAAATTTACTGGAAGAGAATTTTTTAATGCAGTGAATATGTCAACTTATAAATATAGACTTGATCCTAAAATCGGAGCAGGTGGGACATTTGGGTCTAATTATCCCTATTATAGAGAATGGCTTCCCACCTTTTGTTATAATAGCATTTATTTGAAAAAAGAAATAAGAAAAAAGATCTCTGATATTATTTTAAAATATTACTGGGAGCCTTTTAAGGAGGAAACTTTTATAAAAACAAGATCTTGGAAAACCTGCGGGGAACCATGTCCTGTGGCATGTAAAAAGATTTGGAAAAGAAAAAAAGTAGATTATGAACCATTTCAGGGAGTAGGACCTTTAATAGGTGTTTTTGATCTTAGGGATGTTTCGAGAATTGTTGATATTATAGATAATGCAGGTCTTGATGCTATCACCACAGGACACATAGTTTCTTTTCTTTTAGAAGCTGTAAATAAAGGATTGCTGACCTGTGAAGAGGTGGGAATTTCTTCCAATCCCAATCTTGATCCTTTAGTTTTGAATCCTGAAAAATGGCGTATAAATGGTGTTTTAGCTGGGGAGATCATTCAGAATTTACTTAATAAAAAATCTCAAGTCTTAAAAGATATTGCAGAAAAAGGGTTAAGAAAGGCAGTAAAAGTTTTAGATCAGAAATATGAAAAAAGAATTGAAAAAGCAGGAATTTCTTTTGAAGATATAGCCCTTTATCAGCCCTATGGAGAAGAAGGATATATGACACCAAATTTTTATTGGACACCTGGCTTTTTAATACCTATTTTTATTTCTGGAAAATACTGGACTGAATATAGACTGGCTTTTACTGAGCCTGAAGAATTTGTAGAGCTTGTTTATGAGAGAGCAATTAAAGAGCTTGCAATTTCTAATGCAGGTTTTTGTAGATTTCATAGAGGCTGGGCAGAAAATTTCCTTAATAAACTTTATGAAATCTTCGAGCTAAAGAATTTAGAAGAAAATATAAAAGAAATTTATAAAAATATTGCACTCTATAATATTAAAGCTGGTTCAATACCAAAGCCTTTGGAAGGTGAAAAAGCAATAGATATTTTTAGTACCCTTGCAGAGGAACTCCAAGTTCAAAGATGGGCTACTAAATTTTCTAAAAATAAAAGAAGAGCCTATCAGGAATGGTTTGAAAGATTTTTTAACACCTATCTTTATTATGTGGGATTAGATTTTTCTCTAATTAAGTAATTATTTTAAAATTTTTAAAAATTAAAAAAAAATTAAAAAAAATCAAAAAATAATCAATTAAATTCAATTAAATCCAAAAATCTTTTCAAATTTTAAAAATATTCATTCTTGCTTTTTTCATAAAATTGAATATGATAAATATTACAAAATAAAACTTAAGGAGGTTAACTATGATTAATTTAAAAGAATTAAGTAGACGTGATTTTCTCAAAATATGTACAATTGTAACAGCAACAATGGGATTGCCCTATTCAATGGTAGAAAAAGTAGAAGCTGCAATGAAAAAAGGACCTAAGCCTACCGTTATTTGGCTTCACTTTATGGAATGTACAGGTTGTACTGAAGCCCTTTTAAGAGCTTCTCATCCTCCTATTGGTAAGCTTCTTCTTGATATTATTAATTTAGAGTATCATGAAACCTTAATGCCTGCTGCAGGAAAACAGGCTGAGGAGGTTCTCCATCAGACTATGGAGAAGTATAAAGGAAAATATATTTGTATAGTAGAAGGTGCTGTTTCTACAAAAGATGGAGGAATTTATTGTAAGATTGCTGGGAAGCCAGCTATTCAGATTTTGAAAGAAGTAACTAAAGATGCTATGCTTACAATTGCTTATGGAACTTGTGCCACTTTTGGAGGAGTTCAAGCAGCAAGTCCTAATCCAACAGGTGCAGTAGGAGTAGGAGATGTGATTGGTAAAGATAAAGTTATAAATATTTCTGGATGTCCACCCAATCCTTATAATTTACTAGCTACAGTAAGTTATATTTTGGTTTTCGGTAAACTTCCTGCCCTTGATAATTTAAGAAGACCTAAATTTGCTTATGGCACACTCATTCATGATCATTGTGAAAGAAGAGGTCATTTTGATGAGGGAAGATTCGCAGAAAAATTTGGAGATGAAGGACATAAAAAGGGATATTGTTTATATAAACTTGGATGTAAAGGACCTGTTACTTATGCAAATTGTCCTGCTTTAAGATTCTGTGATGTAGGAGTATGGCCTGTTTCTGCTGGGCATCCCTGTATCGGTTGTACAGAACCTAATTTCTGGGATGAAATGGCACCATTTTATAAATCCTTAGGATAATAAAAGTGAGGAATAAAATTTTAAAAAAATAAAGGAGGTAAACTATGGGTAGGAAAATTACAGTTGATCCTATAACAAGAATTGAGGGTCACTTAAGAATTGATGTAGAAGTTGATGGCGGTAAAATAGTTAATGCTTGGTCTTCTGGTCAGATGTGGAGAGGAATTGAGCTTATTTTAAAAGGAAGGGATCCAAGAGATGCAGCTTTTATTACTCAGAGAATCTGCGGAGTTTGTACAACAGTTCATACTATAGCTTCTGTAAGAGCAGTAGAAAATGCTTTGGGTATGGAAGTTCCCCTTAATGCTCAATTAATTAGAAACATTATTCTTGCTGCACACGGTATGCATGACCATATAGTTCATTTCTATCATCTTTCTGCCCTTGATTGGGTAGATATTGTTTCTGCTTTAAAAGCAGATCCAAAGAAAACAGCAGAGCTTGCTCAAACTCTATCTGATTGGCCAGGAAATAGTGTAACCTATTTTAAAGCTGTACAGGCTAAATTAAAAGAATTTGTAGAAAGTGGACAAATTGGACCTTTTACTAATGGTTATTGGGGTCATCCTCAAATGAAACTTTCTCCAGAAGTTAATTTACTTGCAGTAGGACACTATCTTGAGGCTTTAGAATATCAGTTTATCCCTAATAAAGTTGTTGCTATTTTGGGAGGAAAGAATCCTCATATTCAGACAGTTACAGTTGGAGGAGTTGGTTTAGCTATTGATCCCGATAGTGATTCAGCTCTTAATAGAGAAAGACTGGATTATATTCGTGAATTGTTAATGAAGGCCAAAGATTTCGTTCAGAAAGTTTATCTCAATGATGTTATTGCTGTAGGTTGTCTTTATGCTGAGTGGACTAAGATTGGTGGAGGTGTTCCTAATTACTTAGCTGTTCCTGATATGCCTCTTGATACTAAGGGAACTCAATTTGACCTTCCTGGTGGAACAATATTTAATAGAGACCTTGGTACTTACACACCCATTAAGAGTTTTAACGACCCATATTTTAGAGATAATGTAGCTGAAGATGTTGCTCATTCTTGGTACAAAGATACTGGTTTAAGACATCCTTGGCAAGGAGAAACAGTTCCCAATTATACTGATTTTGATCCTAATGGCAAATATAGTTGGGCTAAGGCCCCAAGATTTAAAGGTGAGCCTATGCAGGTTGGTCCTGTATCTCAGGTATTATGTGGTATTGCTTCTAAACACGAACCTACTATGAAGTGGGTAAATTATTCTGTTGAAAAGGCAAAAGCTCTTGGTGTAAATATTGGAGTTGATGCATTTCATTCAACTATTGGAAGACATCTTGCAAGAGCAATAAGAGCAGCAGTTCTTGCAGATCTTGCATTAAAACATCTTGATCTCTTAGAGGCAAACATTGCAAAAGGTGATCTTGCAGTATGGAATGATGTAAAATTCCCAGCTGGCGAAATTAAAGGATTTGGATTCCATGAAGCACCAAGAGGAACCCTTTCTCACTGGGTAGTTATTGAAGGTGGAAAAATTAAAAATTATCAGTGTGTAGTTCCTTCAACCTGGAATGTGAGTCCAAGATGTGGTAAAGGCAAGATGGGACCTTATGAAGCTGCATTAGTTGACAATCATCCTATTGTTGATCCTGAAAAACCATTAGAAGTTTTAAGAACTATTCACTCCTTTGACCCATGTATTGCTTGTGCAGTCCACATTATTGATACTAAAGGAAGAGAAATCAAAAGAGTAAAAGTACTTAAGTAATAAATAATTGTTTTTCAAATTTAAAGGGGGGGGAAATTTCCCCCCTTTTTTTTTTTTTTTATATTCTTTTATATTTAAAATAAGCTAAACAAGCTCCCTCTGAAGAGACCATACAAGGTCCTATTGGATTTTGAGGAGTACAGGCTTTTCCAAATAATTTACATTCTGTAGGTTTACTAAGCCCCTTTATCACTTTTCCGCAAAGACAAAAGGGGTTTTCTTTACCAGAGTTAACTGAAACCTTAAAAATTTTTTCTCCATCAAAAATTTCATATTCAGATTTAATTTCATAAGCACTGTAGGGAATTTCTCCTAATCCTCTCCATGGAAAGCTTCTTCTAATATTAAATACTTCTTTTAAAAATTCTTTAGCTTTAATATTTCCTTCTGGAGTAACTGAACGAGTATATTGTATTTCAACTTCACATCTTTCTTCTATCATTTGTTTAGTAATCAAATAAATAGCTTGAATTAAATCAAGGGGTTCAAAACCAGAAATTACAATAGGTTTTTGGTATCTTTTTACTATAGATTCATAAGCTTTGCTTCCTGTAATGGTGCTTACATGTCCAGGTCCTATGAAAGCATCAATAAGAGGTTTTTCTTCAGTTTGTAAAAGGTATTCTAAAACCACAAGAGCCAGTATATGATTACAGACAACCCATAAATTTTTAACTCTCAATTTCTTTGCTTGCTTTATTAATACCGCAGTATGAGGTGATGTAGTTTCAAATCCTATGGCAAAAAATATCACTTTCTTTTGAGGATTTTCTATAGCAAGTTTTAAAGCTTCCATAGCTGAGGAAATAGGTTTTATTTCATATCCTTCAGCCCTTAATTTGAGAAGGCTCATCCTATTTGAACCAGGTACTCTCATTAAATCTCCATAAGTACATAAAGTTACATCTGGAATTTTTGCAAGTTCTATAGCTAAGTCTATTCTTTCTAAGGCAATTACACAAACAGGACATCCTGGACCGTGTACAAAATTTATATAGCCTTTAAGTAGTTCATCAAGTCCATTTCTTAATATAACATGAGTATGTCCTCCGCAGAATTCCATTATATTTATAGGCTTCCCATATTTTTCTATTTCTTTTTTAATAAGATTAACTAAACTTTTGACCCTTTCTGGATCTTTGAACTTATTCCAGATATGGTTCAGACTGTTTGAGTAGTTCATCCCAAGCCTTTAAACTCTCCTCTGCTTCTTTTTCGCTTAATTTTTGAATGGCAAAACCAACATGAACCAAAACCCAGTCTCCTTCTTTAACAGGTTCAGGCAAAAGTTGTAAAGAGATTTCAGTTTTCACACCTTGGGTTTCTGCAACTGCTGTCCACTCATTTTTTATTTCAACAATTTTATAAGGATAAGCAAGACACATTTTGATTAACCTCCGGTTTTGTATAGTTTATATACATGCATTATTCTTTGAAAAGCTGTAATATGGGTAAATATAGCAATAAATACTAAAAGAGGAAGGCATACGTCAAAAATTAAAGCAATTATTAAAAGGGTAATTCTTTCAAATCTGGTTAAAAATCCAACTTTACAATCAAAACCCACACCCTCTGCTCTTGCCCTTGTATAGCTAACCATTAAAGAGCCAGTTATAGCTAAGAAGCTCAGAATAACTCCAGAAAGGGAATTTTGAGTTAGAAAATAATAGGTAAAAGCAAGAAACAAAAAAATTTCTCCGTATCTGTCAAGAACTGAGTCTAAAAATGCTCCAAAGGAAGTTACTTTTTTAGAATACCTTGCAAGCAATCCATCTATAGCATCGAAAGGAGCAAAAAGAAATAGAAAAACTCCACCAAGTAAGAGTTCACCATAGGCAATAAAGATTGAACTTATTAGGAATCCTATAAAGCAGGTTATGGTGATAACATTGGGATGGACACCGAAATAAGCTAATATCTTTACTATAGGTAAAAGTAAGGGTTGAGAGATGTTTTTTACTGTTTCATTAAAAGCTAACTTTGCCATAAGGGTTTTTCTAAAATTCTATATTGTACAGCCTCTGCAATATGCTTTTTTAATATTATCTCAGATTCTTCTAAATCTGCAATAGTTCTGGCAACTTTGAGAATTTTATGTAGTGAGCGGGCTGAAAAATGAAATTTATCAGCTACCTTTTCTAAGAATTCTTCAGCTTTTGATTCTAAAATACAGTATTTTTTAATCTCCTTTGGTTTAAGCCTTGCATTTATTTTTAAAGGTGAACCATATCTCCTTTCTTGAACTTTTCTTGCCTTTATTACTCTTTCTTGTATAGTTTTAGAATCTAAGGAATCTTTAGTCTTTTCTTTCATTAAATCCTTAAATTCTATAGGAGGTACTTCTAAGTGTATATCAATTCTATCAATAATGGGACCTGAGAGTTTGGTTCTGTATTTTCTGATTTCCTGAAAGGTACACTGGCAGGGCTTTGTAGGATGTCCGTAATATCCACACTTGCAAGGATTCATAGCGCAGATAAGCATAAATCTTGCTGGATAAGTGACAGTAAAGCTTGCTCTGGTTATAGTAACTTTTCCATCTTCTAAAGGTTGTCTAAGAGCTTCAATAACATCTTTTCTAAACTCAGGAAATTCATCTAAAAATAAAACTCCATTGTGAGCAAGACTTATTTCTCCTGGTTTAGGATATGTTCCTCCGCCAATCATTCCTGCTTCTGAAATTCCAAAATGGGGATTTCTGAAAGGACGGTTTAGAATAAAGGGCTTTTCAGGAGAAAGAAGTCCAGCAACCGAATAAATTTTTGTTGTTTCAAGAGCTTCTTCATAGCTCATAGGAGGAAGAATTGTAGGGATTCTTTGAGCAAGCATAGTTTTTCCTACCCCGGGAGGCCCTATTATTAAAAGATTATGTCCCCCTGATGCAGCAATTTCAAAAGCCCTTTTTGCTAATTCCTGTCCTAAGACTTCTGCAAAATCCACTTCATAATCTATTTCTGTATCAAATGTAATTTCAAAAGGTTTCTGTTGAGGTGTAAAATTTCCTCTCAGATAATCTGTAACCTCTCTTAAGTGTTTTACTCCTACAACTTTGAAATCTTTTACTAAAGAAGCCTCTTTAAGATTTTCATAGGGTATAATAATTTCGTCTAAGTTTAATTCTTTAGCCTTAATTACCGCAGGAAGAATTCCCTTTGTTCCCTTTATTCTTCCATCTAAAGCTAATTCTCCCAAAAATGCCTTTTTATTTAAAACATTTTTAGGAACTATTTCTATTCCAGAAAGTAAAGCCACAGCAATAGCAAGATCAAAACCACTTCCCTCTTTTTTAAGATCTGCCGGAGCAAGATTGATGGTAATTTTTTTCATGGGAAATTGAAACCCTGAATTTTTGAGTGCAGATCTTATGCGTTCTCTACTTTCTTTGATGGAACTGTCGGGTAAGCCAACGATAGTTATTCCAGGTAACCCCAAACCAAAATCTACTTCTACTTCAACAGGAAAGGCTTCTATACCAAGAATAGTAAAACTTAAGGTTTTAGAAAGCATTTACTTTACTTTTATGAAATAAAAAGGCCATAAGGTTTTTA
>PNIK01000100.1 GCA_002877985.1 Thermodesulfobacterium geofontis
TTTTTTCTGGAACCCCCTTTAAAGCCTTTATAAATCCAATCAGAGGATATATTAAAATATCCTCAACAAAATTTTTTAAAGGTATTTTTTTATCGTTTACCCTTAATAGAACCCTCGGCTCATAAGCTTTTATAAGTTCCTCAATAAAATCCGCAATTTTTTGCTTATCATCAAAAAGAAAAAATCTCTCCTCAGGATAAAGGGATTTCCATTTTTCAAGCTCATCTTTTACTACAAAACCTAACAAATTTCTAACTTCACCCTTTATTTTTTTTAAATCCTCACTTTTTTCTTTTACAACCCAAATTTTATGAACCATATCAAAACCTTTAAAACCTTCTAAAATAACTAAGTTAAAGTTCCAAAGGAGAGACAAAAAATAGGTATACCAGTCTTTTAATGAAAATAGGTTTAAATTTTTAGGATTTAAATATAAAGTAAAAATATTTTCCTGAAAAAAACCAACCACAGGAATTCCTGCTTCTCTATAAAGCCAGGTGTCTTTTTCTGGTATATCTGTAAAAATGTTCTTTTCCTTAGAGGATTTAATTACTGCAATTTTATATCCCTTGTTTTTTAAAATTTCACATAAAGAAAGAGAAAGAGTAGTTTTTCCAGCATTATGATAGCCTGAAATAGAGAGTAAAAATGGCATAGACTAAAGAGTAATTTCTTCTCCTAATTTTGGAACAATAATGGTAATAGAAAAACCATATCTTTTTAATTCTTTTTCAAAACTTTCTACATCACCTGTAAGAATAGGGAAAGTTCCGTAATGCATAGGTATTACAATTTGAGGTCTTATAAGTTCACAGGCTTTAGCTGCTTCCTTAGGACCCATTACATAGTGATCACCTATAGGAAGAAAAGCTATCTTAGGAGAATAGAGTTCTCCGATTAATTTCATATCATAGAAAAGCCCTGTATCTCCTGCATGATAAAGGGAAATACCATTTTCTAAGGTTATTACAAATCCACAGGGTTCTCCTCCATAACTTCCATCAGGAAAGGATGAACTGTGTAAAGCAGGAACCATGGTAAATTTAAGGTTATTAACTTTATAGGTTCCTCCTATATTCATTCCTGTTACTCTGGGAATTCCCTGTTTAAGTAGATACTGTTGGATTTCATAAATGGCAATTACTTCAGTAACAGAGGTTCTTGCAATTTTAAGGGTATCTCCCAGATGGTCTCCATGAGCATGGGTTATTAAAATAAAGTCATAGGGACCAAGATCAATATTTTTAGGAGCTAAGGGATTACTTATCCAAGGATCTATAAGAATTTTTTTGCCTTCTTCGGTAAGTATTTTAAAACAGGAATGTCCATAATAGGTTATTTTCATTCAAGATCTCCGAGAAGATAATATAAAGAGCGGGCGACGGGATTCGAACCCGCGACCTACAGCATGGCAAGCTGTCGCTCT
>PNIK01000079.1 GCA_002877985.1 Thermodesulfobacterium geofontis
CTCTTCTTATAAAGGAAACTGGTAAGAGTAATAGATCTTTATATTTTTCTCTTTTGTATAATTTTCTATTTCTTCTGAAGTTGAATAAGTTACTAGTAGATAAAATTTTTCTCCATGAAATAGTTTGTCAAAGATAAACCATTTTTTAATAAATTCATTCACATCTTTCTTTTTTAACTGAGATTTTGCTTCTCCTATAATCCAGAGCTCCCTTCCATCAATTCTTCCCTTTCCCAAAATATTAACTTCTATCTTTCTGTCACCTTTAACAGTAAATTGTTTTCTTACAAAGGGCTGTATAATTTCAATTCCGTATTCTTCTTTTAAAAGTTTAGGAAGACCTGCCATAGCTCTATCTTCAAGCACATATCCTACTGTATGGAAGAGCCCTCCCAGCTCTTCTCTTGTTTTTTTGTGTTCTCCAATTAATTTTCTTAACTCCTCTTCAGTTCTTCTTTGAGCCTCAGCAAGCTGATCAACTCTTATAGCAAGTTGGTTTAATCTTTCTTCAGTTTTTCTTTGAGCGGAAGCAAGCTCTTCCACTGCCATTTCAAGTCTTGTTAACCTTTCCTCACTTCTTTTCTGAGCTTCTGCAAGCTCTTTTTGAGCAGTTGCTAACTCTGCCACAATTCCCTTAAGCTCATTAAAATCACTTGCTTTTACCAGTTCGTTTAAAAAACTTATCACTTCTTCCAAAACCTCAGCTTGCTCAGGAGTAAATACCTTTTTAACCTTTTTTAACAAATTCTGTATTTTCATCCCTTAAAAATTCTAAGATAACATCAGGTACTTGTCAAGAAAAATTTCTTTTGCTTTTTGTCCATTTATCAAATTTTTCTTTCAAAGCCTTTTTAAATTCTAACTGAGAAATAGGAGGAAGAGGGAATTCAAATTCTTTAAGAGATTTGTATGCTTTTTCTGTTATGTTTTTAGCTCTATCAACCAATTCTGAACATTTAGTTTTTTCAAGTTTTTCAACAGTGTTAAAAAATTTAATTAGTCTAAAAAATTTAGTTTTATCAAAGTTTTCAAGGGACTTATTTTCTTCCACTATTTCTTCAAGATCAAGAATGAGTTTTTTCATCTGATCAAGAAGGGGAATCTGGATTTGCTTTCTTAATTGTTCTTCAAGAAGCAAAAATTCCTGTGCAAGTGTAAAATAGCTCTCTTCAGAAAAATCTCTACAAATAATACTTTCTCTAAACCAGTAAGCAAACTCTTTTCTTAAAAGATCAACAAGATACATAAAATCAAATCCTTGGTGCTGTAAGACAAATTCAAGATCCTTAATGTCTAAACTTTCACTTAAAAAAGGAAGCTCTTTTTTACTGTAGATATGTAAAAGTGCCCAGAGAAAATACTTAGGTTGAAATCCTACCTTTTTATCCTCAATAAAGAAGGCTGATTTTTCCTCCTGATATCTTTTAAAAACTTCATTTATCCATTCAAGGGTGTAAAAATTCATTTTAAAGATTGCAAATTTCTTTTTGTAATAGATCTTTTATTTTTTCAACACTTACCTTTTCTTTAAAACTTCCCTGAGAAAGTTCAGGTTTTCCTCCTCCCTTCAAACCTAAAGATTTTTCAAGTTTTTGAAAAATTTTGTTTGCAGGATATCTCTCTGCAAGATCTTTTGTTACCATACAGACTGCAAGTGGGTTTTCTCTTTCCCCAATAAGAAAAATTATTCCGGAACCAAGTTTATTTTTATAATAATCTCCAATTTCTCTTAATTCTGCCATGTCCTTAGCGGAAAAAGAGGCAACGAGAATTTTAACCCCGTTTACTTCCATTACCTCTTTTAGCTTTTCCTCAAGCACTTTTTTAAGATCGACACTCTTAAGTCTTTTAATTTCTCTCTCAAGGGTTTCAATCTCTTTTAAGAGACTTCTTATTTTCTTTTCTATATCCTTTGGACTTGTCTTTAAGGTTTCTGCAATATTTTCTATTCTTTTTTCCAGAGTGCTAACCCATTCATAGGCTTTAAGTCCTGCAACTGCTTCAATTCTTCTAATTCCAGAGGCAACGCTACTTTCAGAAATTAGCTTAACAAGTCCTATATCTCCTGTTCTTTTCACATGAGTCCCTCCGCAAAGCTCCATTGAAACTTCGTTAATCTTTACTACTCTCACAATTTCTCCGTATTTTTCTTCAAAAATAGCTATAGCTCCCATTTTTTCTGCAGATTCTCTTTTTACCCACAGAGTTTCAACCGGATGATTTTCTAAAACCCATTTATTTATAAGTTCTTCAACCATTTTGAGTTCCCTTGGTGTTAGAGCCTGAAAATGGGTAAAATCAAAGCGAAGTCTTTCTTCTTCAACTAAAGAACCAGCCTGTTTTACATGAGAACCTAAGATTTTTCTCAAGGCAGCATGTAAAAGATGAGTGGCTGTGTGATGTCTCTCTATATGAAATCTTCTCTCTCTATTAACTTTCATTAAAACCTCTTCATCTTTTTCAATAGTCCCCTCAAGAATCTTAATTTTATGATAAATAACCTCTCCTACTTTATAAGTCTCCAGAACCTCGGCATTACCTTTAGATCCAATAATTAAACCTGTATCATAGACCTGACCACCACCTTCAGGATAAAAGGGTGTTAGGTTAGTAATAAGATAGTGGAAATTATCTTCTTTTTTTATTTCCAAAACTTTTGCCTTGGTTTCAAGTGTTTCATATCCAACAAATAATATTTGAGTACCTTCTTTTACCAGATTTTTGATAAATTCTGGCACGCGTTCTAAAGCACCTTTCCAAGTTTTTTTACTCTCCTCTCTTGCTTTTTCTCTGAGATTTTCAAATGTTGTAAGATCCAAGGAAAATCCAAGAGGCAAAACCTGATCTCTTACTAAATCGTAAGGAAAACCGTAGGTATCATAAAGTTTAAATAAAACCTCTCCTGGAATAAAATTTTTTCCTTCCCTTTGCAATTTTTCTATTTCCTTCTCAAGTATTTCGAGTCCAAGATTTAAAGTTTCTAAAAATTTTTCTTCCTCAATTTTAAGAACTTTCTTTATCAATTCTTCATTTTTTACAATTTCTGGATAAATGTCTCCAAATTCTTCAATTACTGGGTCAACAAGTTTATAAAGAAATGCCTCTTTTAAGCCAAGAAGTTTTCCAAATCTTTCAGCCCTTCTTATTATTCTTCTAAGCACATAACCTCTTCCTTCATTTGAAGGCATAATGCCTTCTGCAAGAATAAAAGTGCTTGCTCTAATGTGATCAGCTATTACTCTAAAAGCAATCTCTGTATCTCTGTTTTCTTTGAAAGCCCTTCCTGTTATTTCTGAAATTTTTGAAATAATTCCGGAAAAAAGATCTGTCTCATAGTTTGAAGAAACTCCCTGTATGACTGCAGTAATTCTTTCAAGTCCCATTCCTGTATCTATACAGCCTTTAGGCAGAGGCTTGAGATTTCCCTTTTCATCTTTTTCATATTGCATAAAAACAAGGTTCCATACTTCAAGAAATCTATCACAATCACAACCTGGTGCACAATCTGGTCTTTTACAGCCAAAATTTTCTCCTAAATCGTAAACTATTTCTGAACAGGGACCGCAGGGACCTGTATCTCCCATTGCCCAAAAATTATCCTTTTCTCCTAATTTTACAATTTTTTCTTCAGAAAAACCTGCTATTTTTTTCCAAAGTTCAACTGCCTCATCATCCTTTTCATAAACAGTTACATAAAGTTTTTCCTTAGGAAGATTTAAAACCTTATTTATAAAATCCCAGGCATATGCTATAGCCTCATTTTTAAAATAATCTCCAAAAGAAAAATTCCCGAGCATTTCAAAAAAAGTATGATGTCTTGCAGTATATCCTACATTTTCTAAATCGTTATGTTTTCCTCCTGCACGAACACATTTTTGGCAACTAACAGCTCTCTTATAAGGTCTTATTTCCTCCCCCAAGAAAACTTTTTTAAATTGAACCATTCCTGCATTGGTAAAAAGAAGGGTTGGATCATCAGCTGGAATAAGAGAAGAACTGGGAACTAATTCATGACCTCTTTCAACAAAATAATCTAAAAATAGCTTTCTTATCTGTCTTCCTTTCATAATTTTAATAAATTACCACTATTTGTTAATTTTTCTACCTTTTAGCCATAAAATTTCTTTATTCTTGCTTTATTTTAAATATATAGTAAATTTTGCATTTAAAATTAATCAAATTTAAAATTCGGGGGGTAAAAATGCTCACCAAAAATTTCCTTTTTACATCTGAGTCTGTTGTAGAGGGACATCCTGATAAAGTGGCAGATCAAATTTCTGATGCCATATTAGATGCCATATTAGAAAAGGATCCCTATGCAAGGGTTGCTTGTGAGACCTTAGTTAATACAGGTATGATTCTCATAGCAGGCGAAATTACTACCGAAGCTCGTGTTGACTATGCAACTATTGCAAGAGGAGTGGTTAAAGAAATAGGATACAATCATTCTGATCTTGGTTTTGATTATCAAACCTGTGCGGTTTTGATAAGCATTGATAGGCAGAGTCCAGACATTGCTATGGGAATAGAGAGAGATGGAGAAATAGGAGCAGGAGACCAGGGACTTATGTTCGGATATGCCTGTGATGAAACTCCAGATTATATGCCTATGCCCATCTGGTATGCTCATAAACTTGCTATGAGACTTGCTGAAGTTAGAAAAAAAGGAATTTTGCCTTTTTTAAGACCTGATGGAAAGACTCAGGTGACAATAAGATATATAGATAGGCGTCCGGTTGATGTTCATACCATAGTTATTGCTGCTCAGCATGATCCAACTGTTACCCAAAAAGAATTGAGGGAAGCTATAATTGAAGAAGTAGTCAAAAAGGTAATTGCTTCTGAGCATCTTACTCCTGAAACAAGAATTCTGGTTAATACTACTGGAAGGTTTGTTATAGGAGGACCTCTTGCAGACTGTGGAATGACAGGAAGAAAAATTATAGTAGATACCTATGGAGGAAGGGGACATCATGGAGGAGGTGCTTTTTCTGGAAAAGATCCAACAAAAGTTGACAGAACCCCTTCTTATTATGCAAGATATGTAGCCAAGAATCTTGTTGCTGCCGGAGTAGCAAGAGAACTCGAAGTTCAAGTAGCTTATGCTATAGGAGTGCCAGAACCTTTAGCTATAAATGTAAATACCTACGGAACAGAGACTATTCCTGTAGAAAAAATACTTGACATAATAAACAAACTTTTCTGCTTCAGACCAAAATATATGATAGAATATTTAAATCTCAGAAGACCCATCTATAGAAAAACAGCTTGCTATGGGCATTTTGGAAGAAATGAACCTGAATTTACCTGGGAAAAGCTTGATATGGTTGAAAAAATAAAAGAATTGGCAGGTTTTGATAAATAAAGGAGGACTTTGATTATGAAGACTAAAGTTAAAGATTTAACTGTTGAAGAATTAAAACCTATAATATCAAATACAATAAAAGAGGGTTTTGAAGACTTAATAGAAGACATAGTTGCACTTTCAAGTGATGAATATTTACATTCAATCGAAGAGGCAAGAAAGATTATAAAGAGGAGTACGCAAAGGAACCTCTAAAATTTGCCGGAAAATTAATACATCTCCAAATAGGGACTTATAGATTTAGAGTAGGAAATTACATTTAAAAATAGGACATAGAAGAAGTATTTATAAATAAAAGAGGAGGTTGGGTGATGGATTTTCATGTGAAAGATCTTTCTCTTGCAGATGAAGGATTAAAGCTTATAGAATGGGCTGAAATAGATATGCCTGTTTTAAGACTCATCAGAGAAAGATTTAAAGAAGAAAAACCTTTAAAAGGTGTAAAAATTGGAGGTTGTCTTCACATTACCACTGAAACAGCGAATCTTGCAAGAACTTTAAAAGAAGGTGGGGCAGAGGTCTATCTCTGCGCATCAAATCCTCTTTCTACTAAGGATGAGGTAGCAGCAGCATTAGTTAAATACTTTGAAATTCCTGTTTTTGCTATAAGAGGAGAAGATAGAGAAACTTACTATTCACATATAAAAGCTATACTTGATAGAGAACCTCACATTACTATTGATGACGGAGCAGACTTGGTAACTACTCTTCATAGAGAAAAACCTGATAAACTTGATAAAGTTTGGGGAGGAACTGAAGAGACTACAACAGGTGTTACAAGATTAAAAGCTATGGCAAAGGATGGAATTTTGAAATATCCTATTATAGCAGTTAATGATGCCCTAACTAAACATCTCTTTGACAATCGCTATGGTACTGGGCAGTCAACCATTGATGGAATTTTGAGAGCCACCAATAGACTTCTTGCTGGTTCCTATTTTGTAGTTGCTGGTTTTGGCTGGTGTGGGAAAGGACTTGCTATGAGAGCAAGAGGAATGGGAGCAAAAGTAATAATAACGGAAGTTGATCCTTTAAAAGCCCTTGAAGCAGTTATGGAAGGCTATCTGGTTATGCCTATGGATGAAGCCGCAGAAATTGGAGACTTTTTCTGCACTGTTACAGGCAATAAATCTGTTATAAGAAAGGAACACTTTTTAAAAATGAAAGACGGAGCTATTGTTGCTAATTCAGGACACTTTGATGTGGAAATAGATCTTCAAGATTTAAAAAGTATAACTGCTGAAGTAAGACAGATAAGAAGAGAAGTTGAGGAATATCGCCTAATTAATGGAAAAAGAATATATCTCCTTTCTCAAGGAAGACTTGTTAATTTAGCTTCAGCAGAAGGACACCCCTCTGGTGTTATGGATATGAGTTTTGCCAATCAAGCTCTTTGTGTTGAGTATATTGTAAAAAACAAGGACAAACTTGAAAATAAAGTTTATCCAGTTCCAGAAAAGATTGACAAAGAAGTTGCAAGACTTAAACTTAAAGTAATGGGAATTAAAATAGATACTTTAACTTCTGAGCAGGAAAAATATCTCAGTTCCTGGGAAGAAGGAACTTAACATGTTTACCGGGCTTGTTGAAGGAATCGGTAAAATAATTTCTCTAAAGCCTTACGGAGGAGGACTTATTGCTGAAATTTCTGCCTCCTTTTCTCTTAAGGAATTGGCTATAGGAGATAGTATAGCAGTGGATGGAGTTTGCTTGACAGTTACAGAAATAAAGGGTTCAACATTTAAGACTCATATTTCTCCTGAAACCTTAAATAAAACTACCTTTCGTTATAAAAATTCTGGAGATTTTGTTAATTTAGAAAGAGCTCTCAGATTGGGAGATCGTCTGGGAGGGCACTTAGTTTCAGGACATGTGGATGGAATAGGAAAAATAGTCTCTATAATTCCAATAGAAGATTTCTGGAAATTGGTAATAGAAATACCTTCAGAATTTACCCCTTATCTTATTAAAAAAGGTTCTATTGCAATAGATGGAGTAAGTTTAACCATCAACGATTTTAGAGATAATTTCTTAGAATTTATGTTAGTTCCACACACCCTTAAAGTTACCACTCTTTGCTTAAGAAAGCCGGGAGATTTTGTGAATATAGAAATAGATATGATTGCTAAGATGGTTTATAAATGGATTTCTCCTTATTTAGAAAGTCTTGAAAAAACAAAAAGGGGGCTCACTTTAGAATTTCTCAAAGAGCATGGGTTCCTCTAAGGCTTTATTTTCTTTATTCTCCCTCCTTGAAGAAGGCATTAAAAATGAAGTTTTCCCTTGTGCTATAGCTGGAATTTTTCATTCTGGTTCAAGATATGTAGTAGGAAGAGGTAATAAATCTCTTTTTCCTTTTTTAGAACTTCTTGAAGATAAGGATATCTTTGATCTTGCTTCATTAACAAAGCCCTTAGCTTTAGTCTTTACTTTTATTTTTCTATTATCAAAAAATCCCAAAATTGAATTATCTAAACCTATAGGCGAATATTTAGAGCTTAGCTCCCCTTTAGCTGAAATTCCTATTTTCAGATTTTTAAATCATACTTCAGGGCTTCCTGCCTGGTATCCCCTTTATAAAGGGTTAAAAGAACCAAGTCTTAAAAGCTATGTTGAAAAAATTGAATCTTTATCTCTTGAATATACTCCAGGTGAAAAATGTATTTACTCAGACCTTGGATATTTTCTTTTAACCTATTTACTTGAGAAGGTTTACGAAAAGCCCTTTGAAGAACTTTTTGAATCTGCAAAAAATATAGTTCCTTTTAGCAAAAAATCCTATCTTTGTTTTAAACCTCTTGAAAAGGGGATTGATCAGGAAAAGATTGTTCCAACTTCAATATGTCCTTTGAGTAACAAAATTCTAAGAGGGGTTGTGGAAGATGAAAATACGAGAGCTCTTGGAGGGGTTTCAGGAGTAGCAGGACTTTTCGGAAATATTTATGGTGTTTTAGATATACTTGAAACCATACTCAAAGCTTACAAAAGTGAAATTAAAGCTCTTTCAGAAAAGATAGTTAAAGAATTCTTGGACTTCAGAGAAAAAAACTTTGACTTTTCTCTTGGATTTATGTTACAGAGCCATAATGGTTATTCAGCAACAGGTGGTGTTTTTTCAGAAAAAACTGTAGGACATCTTGGTTTTACAGGTTGCTCTTTTTTTATGGATTTAGAAAAAGACTTTATCGTTGTTTTACTTACAAATAGGGTTTATTTTGGAAGAAACAACCAAAAAATAAAAGACTTTAGACCCAAATTTCATAAAAGAGTAAAGAACATTTTCTTTTGACGTTTTATAAGATTCTTCTTGAGTATTTAAAATTTTTTGATAAAATTTTAATCTATGAAAAAAGAATTTTTCAGACTCATTATAAGTCTTTTACTTATATTTTTCTTTTTTTCTTTTGCTTCAACTCAACAAAGAATAATTACTATTGCAACAACAACCTCTGTAGAAAATTCAGGTTTGTTAGAATATCTTTTACCCCATTTTGAGAAAAAAACAGGAATAAAGGTAAAAGTTATTGCA
>PNIK01000076.1 GCA_002877985.1 Thermodesulfobacterium geofontis
AAAAAGAAGAGATATTTTAGTAGAAGGATTAAACAAAATACCTTTCATTTCTTGTGTAAAGCCCTTTGGAGCATTTTATGCTTTCCCAAGACTATATATTCCTCACATTGATGATCTGGAATTTACAAAAAGATTGATTTTAGAAGAAGGTGTTGTTGTAGTTCATGGAAGTGGGTTTGGACAAAGGCCAGGAACAAAACATTTTCGCATCATATTTTTACCAGAGGAAAAAGTTCTTGAAACCGCTCTGGAAAGAATTGAAAGATTTATAAGAAAACTTACTTCTTAGATGCGAATTCCTTCAGTAAACGAATTAAAAGAAAAATTTTTAAAACTTTATCCAAATTATCCTATCTCTTATTTTACAGAACCCTCAAGAAAAGTAACCCAAATTATAAGAGAAAAATGGCAAAAGGGAGAACTTAAACAACTTGAAGAATCTTATTTAGAGAGCTTGATGAAAGAGGTCTTTAAAGAATATGAAACTCCATCTTTAAAAAGAGTTATAAATGCTACAGGTGTTGTTATTCATACTAATTTGGGAAGGGCAGTTCTTCCTAAAAAGGCAATAGAAGAGATATTAAAAGTAGCAAAATATTATTCCAATTTAGAATTTGACTTAAAAGAAGGAAAAAGAGGAAGCAGATATGTGCATGTAGAAGAAATTTTAAAGGAGATTACTCAAGCTGAAGGGGCTTTAGTAGTAAATAATAATGCATCAGCAGTTTTAATTTCTTTAAATACCTTAGCTTACGGAAAGGAAGTTATAGTATCAAGGGGAGAACTTGTGGAAATTGGAGGATCATTTAGAATACCTGAAGTAATGAAATGGGCAGGATGTATTTTAAAAGAAGTTGGAACAACCAATAAAACTCATTTGTTTGATTATGAAAATGCCATTACTGAAAATACCGCTTTACTTTTAAAGGTTCATAGAAGTAATTTTGAAATAATAGGGTTTACTAAAGAGGTTTCAGTGGAAGATTTAGTAAATCTCGGTAAAAAATTTGGACTCCCTGTGATGAAAGATCTGGGAAGTGGATGTTTTATTGATCTTTCTAAATATGGATTAAAAAAAGAACCTACAGTTCAGGAAGTCTTAAAGGCAGGAGTTGACATTGTTACCTTTTCAGGAGATAAACTATTGGGAGGACCACAGGCAGGAATAATTCTTGGAAAAAAAGAATTTATAGAAAAAATAAGGAAAAATCCCTTAAATCGTGCTTTAAGAATTGATAAGTTAACTTTGGCTGGTTTAGAAGCAACTTTAAGATTATACAGAGACGAAAATCTCGCTATAGAACATATTCCGGTGCTAAAAATAATCTTAACCTCAAAGGAAGAACTAAAGAAAAAAGCAAGGTACCTTCTAAAGAAACTTAATGAACTTAAACTCAGAGATTTTAATTTTAGAGTAGTTGAAACCATAAATAAAACCGGAGGAGGTGCACTTCCCACCTTAGATTTAATATCCTATGCAGTAGCAGTAGAATCTCCATTTTCTCCCCAGAGCTTGCAAAAAATATTAAGAGAAAATGAACCACCTATAATAACAAGGATAGAAGAAAACAAACTTCTAATTGATGTAAGATGCCTTTTTGATGAAGATTACAAAGAAATAATATCTGCCTTTAAAAAGCTTGAAAATGTTGAGAAAATTGCCCTCTAATACTGATTGGTTTATTCCTTATTTAAAGGAATTTAAAACCTTTGAAGAAATTCCTCTGCAGGAAATTTTTAAATATTCGACCGAAGAACTTATACAAAAATATCAAACTTCTAAGAATTTGGTGCCACTACTTTTGGCAGAAAGATTTTTGTGGGAAAATATAGAAGATAATTTTTTTTCTTATAAATTACTAAATCTGGTCTTAAAAGAGAGAGAAGTTTCTGGTTATTTATTTTACTTTCCTAATAAAAATTTTGGAAAAAAAAATAAAAAAGTATTTTCTGAATACTCCTTTATAAAATTTGATAAAACTTATTATTTTTATCCATCAGAATGGGGGAATGGATTTAAGATTTTAATCAATTTATGGAGAAGGGGAATTAAATTTTTTTCTGTAGAGATAAATTTTGATAAGGAGCCTTCAGAAGAATTTATAAAAAACCACTTAAAACTTGCTCAAATTTTAGATTTTTCTCATCTTTCTCAGAAAGCTTTAGAATCTTTAAAAACTTATTTACCTACCTTAGAAATAAACAAACTTTCAAAAATAACAGATAAATTTTTAAAAACCAAGGAGGGTTTTTTGGTTTTATCTTCAAAAAGTGAGATTAAAAAAGATTTAGAGAAAATAGGGGCAAAAATATTAGAGAGATTAGAAGGAGGGAATATAGTTCTTTTAGTTAAAAATTTGGATTTAAATAAAATAAAGACCTTATATAAAAAAAATTCTGAGAACACAAAAGTTGGAATTTTACCTTGGAAGATTTGGAAAGAATTTAAAAATAAAAGTTCAACCCCTCTAATTTTTTTAATAGGAGCTTTTGAACATGCAAGAAGGGCTAATCACATAAGCACAAAAGTTTTTGATGGTTTTACCTATCATATAATAGGGGATCTCTTTTTTGAATGGAAGGACTTGGGGAAAGCTCTTAAATATTATTTGCTTGCCAAAAATCATACTGAACAACCCATTGAATTAGCCTTAAGTGAATCAGCCATTTATTATACCTTTGGAGATTTTGATAAGGCAGAAACAATTTTAAGAAAGCAACTTTGTGGTTGTAAAAAGGAAGATCCCCTTATTCACTATAATTTGGCTTTAATTTATTTAAAAAAAGAAAAAAATGAGGATGCAAAATATCATTTTTATAAAGCCCATCTTTTAGATCCTGAAAATAATATCTTTAGAGAAGCTCTAATAAAATGCCTATGGGATCTTGGAGAATATGAAGAATTGGGTGAATTTCTAAATTTACTAAAAAACCCCTCTGTTAAAGAAAAAATTTATATGGGAAAATATTATTTTTATAAAAAGGAATATAAAAAAGCTTTCCAGTATTTAAAGGATATTCTTACTCTTAAAGAAAGAGATGGGGAAACTCTACTTTTTCTTGCATGGTTATATCTTTATTTTAATAAAGATAAAGAGGTGTCTCATATATTGTTGAAAGAAGCACAAGAAATTCTTTCTACAGAAAAGTTAGAGAAAATTAAAAGAGAGTTTGGATTAGAAATTTAATGAAGCTTATTATTCTCGGATCAGGAACAGGGTGGATTCGTCTTGATAGAAATTCTCCAGGTTATTTAGTGGAAGTAGACGATTTTTGTCTTCTTCTTGATTTAGGACCAGGTATTTTAAAAGAAATTTTAAGAATTGGAAAAAAACTTGAAGATATTTCAGCTATATTTATTTCCCATTTTCATCCCGATCATGTTACCGATCTTATTCCCTTTCTTTTTGCTACAAGGTATAGTTTAGGATATAAAAGAGTCTCACCAATTAGTTTATATGCCTCTGAAGATTTTGCTTATTTTTATAATTCTTTAAAATTGGCTTTTAAAGAATGGATTGAGCCACCAAAAGGACTCTTAGATATAAATTTGCTCCCCAAGCTTAAAAAAAATAAAATTTTTATAGGACCTTTTAAAGCCTATACTTCTCCAGTAAAACATAATCCTGAAAGTTTAGCTATAAGGCTTGAACATCAAGGGAAAAGTCTTGTTTATTCAGGAGATACTGGATATTGCGAAGAATTAATAGAACTTTCTGAGAATGCAGATTTATTAATTATAGAGTGTTCCAATTCCAGTGGATTTTATGTGGAGCATCATTTATCTCCAGAGGATATTGCACTTATTTCAGAAAGGGCTAAAGTAAAGCGAATAATTCTTTCTCATTTTTATCCACACAGTGAAAATGTGGATTTAAGTTTAATAAGAAATAAATTTAAAGGTGAAATAATTTTAGCTAAAGACCTTATGGAAATTGAAATTTAAGGAGGGGAAGATGGAATTTATTAAAGTTACTTGGCAGGGATTAATTGATAAAAATGGGAAAACCTGTGAAAGATTTAACAAAACCTATTTAAACATAGAGAGCGCGCTCCGTAAACTTGATCCACTTATTTCAAATCTTGGAATAAAGATAATTTTAGAGAAGAAAGAACTTACTGAGGAAGAGTTTGAAAAAGACCCTTTATCTTCAAACAGAGTTTTTATAAATGGAGAACCTATTGAAGACATTTTAAATCTTAAGATAGGGGAAAGTATTTGTTGTGGTACCTGTAAAGGATTAGAATGTAGAACTATTTTAGAAGATAAAAAAGAAACAGAGGAAATACCAGAAAAATACATTATAACAGCACTTTTTGCCAAAATAAGAGAAAAATTTTAAGAGGAGGTATTGATTTTGGAAGGAATTGATCCCAAGCTTTTAAGTAAATTAAAAGAAGTATTTCAAAGAGAACTTGTTCAAAGAGAAAAAGAAACCTTAGAATATTGGATGAATGAACTTATAAAGGTTTATCAGAAAAACCATCAGACTTTAGCAGAATTTAAGGCTGATATAAGAAAATATATAGATAGGATGAGAAATAGATTAGAAGTAATTAAAACTAAAGGATTTTAACTATGAAATATGTAAGCACTCGTGGAGAAATACCAAAACTTGATTTTAAAGATACTGTTTTTGAAGGACTTGCAGAAGATGGTGGATTAATTGTACCTGAAAGAATACCCAAACTTTCGGAAAAGGAGATAGAAGAACTAAGGAACCTTAATTATCAAGAATTGGCACTAAGAATTTTTAAGTATTATGTTTCTGATATTGAAGAAAAAGATTTAAAAGAACTTATAGAAAGAGCTTATAAAAATTTTAGAGCAAAAGAGGTGACCCCTGTAGTAAAAGCAGGAGATATTTACATACTGGAATTATTTCATGGCCCCACATGGGCTTTTAAGGATATAGCTTTACAATTTTTGGGTGTTTTATTTGAAAAACTTCTTTTAGACACAGGTAAAAAAATTAATATTTTGGGAGCAACTTCAGGAGATACAGGTTCAGCTGCTATTTACGGAGTTAAGGGTAAGAAAAATATAGCTATCTTTATCCTGCATCCCTATAAAAGGGTTTCTGAAATTCAAGCTTTAATGATGACAACTGTTATTGATCCCCATGTTTATAATATTGCCATAGAAGGAACCTTTGATGATTGTCAGGCTATGGTAAAAGCTATATTTATGGATTTAGAGTTTAAAAGAAGGTATAGATTGACCACAGTTAATTCCATAAATTGGGCAAGGATTATGTCACAAATGGTTTATTACTTCTGGGCTTATTTTAGAGTTTCTGAAAAAGAAAAATGCGAAAGTGTAAGAATTTCAGTTCCTACAGGTAATTTTGGAGATATATTTGCAGGATATTTAGCAAGAAAAATGTTAGGTGAGAATAAAATAGAAAGGTTGATTCTAGCAACCAATGAAAATGATATACTTTGTAGATTTGTTAATAATGGAGATTATTCTGTAAGGGAAGTAAAGCCTACTATAAGTCCTTCAATGGATATTCAGGTAGCAAGCAATTTTGAAAGATATCTTTATTATTTTTATGGTGAAGATCCTAAAAAAACTAAAGAAATTATGGAAAGATTTTCTAAGGAGAGGGCTATTAAATTTACAGAGGAAGAAATAAAAAGGGTTCAAAAAGATTTTCTTTCAGCATCTATTAATCAAGAAAAAACTTTAGAAACTATAAGAGAATTTTACCAAGAAACGGGTTATATACTTGATCCTCATTCTGCAGTAGGAGTAAAGGCTGGATTGAAATTTAAAGATAAATATCCTTTAATTTGCTTAGCCACTGCTCATCCTGCTAAATTTCCTGAAACAGTTAGCCAAGCCTTAGGTTTTCCCATTAAATTACCTGAGGAAATTGAGAAACTTTACCATCTTTCTCAAAGGTTTGAAATTCTCCCTGCTGAAATAGAAAAAGTTAAAGCTTTTATAAGTAAAAGGGCGATTTAAAGATAATTTTGATTTTAAATGAAAAAAAACAGAATCTTTTTAATCACAATTGTTGCGTTAATACTACTAAGCGGAATATGGTATCTTATTAAAAAAACCAATTTTTTTAATGAGATTTTTGGACTTATATTATCTCCTTTTCTTGAAGGTTCTACTTATTCAGGAAGTAAAACAAGAAATTTTTTTCAGAACTATCTATTTTTAGTAGATCTTAAAAGGGAGAATGAGAGACTAAAAAAGGAAATCCTTCTCCTAAAATCTCAACTTGCCAACTATAAAGAAAGAGAGAGAATTTATAAAGAGTTAGAAGATTTTTACAAACTTTCTACAGAAATTACTTACCCTAAAGTTGCAGCAAAAATCATTTACAAACCTGTAGATCCCTTTTCTGGAATAATTTTTATAGATAAAGGAAGCAAAGATGGAATTTTACCTCAGATGCCTGTTCTTGCAGGTGTTAGTGGTGAGGGGATAGCTTTGGTAGGACAGGTAGTAGAAGTTTATAGAAATTGGAGCAAAGTAATACTCCTTACCGATCCTTCTTTTTCTGCTGATGTTAAAGTAGAGAGAACAGGGGACAGAGGCATTTTGGTAGGGAAGGCTGAAAAATACTGTAATTTACAATATTTACCTTCTGCCTCTCAGGTTAAAGAGGGGGATGAAGTTATAACATCTGGACAAGATGCTTTTTTTCCTCCAGGATTGTTGGTAGGGAAAGTAGTGTATGTTAAACGTGATCCTGTGCAAGCCATGTTTAAATATGCAGAGGTTGAGCCTGTAGTAAATCTTTATAATCTGGATTTGGTCTTTGTATTATTAAAATTGCCTGAAATTCCTTTATAAAATGGGTTTCACTATAAATATTAAAGAGATTTTTGGGATTTTTCTACCAATTTTGCTTTTAGTCTTAATTGTTAAGTCTTATCTATCAAGTGTCCTTCTTTTTTATCCAGGAGATATGATTATTGCCTTTACTTTAGCAATTTTGACTTTTAGAGATTCGGGGACTTTACTTTATATTTTTTTAAGTTTCTTAGGTTTGTTTGAAAGTTTAGATTTTTTGAATATGGAAATTTTTTTAGTCTTTTATTTTATTTTTTTAGGAATCTTTTTAAAGCATTTGAAAAAATATTTTGCCTTTGAGAGGTTTGAGTCCAAAATGGCATTTTGGGTTTTAAGCATTATTTTTTTTCTAATTTTAAAATATATAATTTATTTTTATCAGGTTAATATTTTTATTGATTGGATGTTTCTTTTAAATTTAGCTTTGAAAAGCCTTCATTATATACTTGCTACTTTTCTTTGGGTATTAATTTTTTATAAAATTTTGGGTATTTTTCTTTATAAAGAATCATGAAAAGGTTTAAAGAAGATGGCTTTCTTATAAGAGAATTTTTTAAAACCCAACAAAAAATCTTAAAGGGAATTTTTTGGGAAAAAAGATTATTTTGGGCTAAATTCTTAATTGGGTTTTCTTTTGTTGTTTTATGGTTAAGATTTTTTTATCTTCAAGTTGTGAAATACCCGTATTATTTTAAAAAGGCTAAAGAAAGATCTGTAGTAAATTACGTAATTAAAGCCCCAAGAGGAGAAATTGTAACCTCAGACGGAGTGGTGGTAGCAACCAATAGAGCAGTTTTTCAACTTTATTTAGATCCTGAATTGATAAAGAATAAAGAAGATGAAGTTCTATATAAATTGAGCAAAATTTTAGGAGAAGATTTTGGAAGTTTGAAAGAAAGATATTATCTGGCAAAAAAAACTTTTTTGGGAAGGGTTTTAATAAAGAGAAATCTTAATTGGGATGAAGTTGCTAAAATAATGGTTAGAAGATATTACCTTCCAGGTGTAAAGATAGAAGTTGAATCTGAAAGATTTTATTCTTATGGAGAAGCTTATTTTCATTTGTTAGGTTATATTTCAAAAATTACTCTTGAGGAATACAAAATATTAAAAGAAAAAGGTTATTCTATGGAGGATTATATTGGAAGAATGGGAATAGAAAGAGCTTTTGAAGAAAGATTAAAAGGGAAAAACGGAGTTATAGAAATTGAAAGAGATGCATATGGGCGTTTAGGAAAAGAAATTAATCGTATACTACCTGTTCCTGGTGAGGATCTTGTTATTACTGTGAATCACAATTTACAAATGAAAGCTTATGAGCTTTTAAAAGATAAAAAGGGAGCTATAGTTGCTCTTTCTCCTAAGGATGGTTCAATCTTAGCTATGGTTAGTTCCCCTTCTATAGATCCTCAAAAATTTATTGACGGTTTTACTCAAGAGGAATGGGAAAGAGTAAATTCAAGCCCTGAAAAACCCTTTTTAAATCGTGCTTTACAAGCTTATCCTCCTGGTTCTACCTATAAAATAATTACAGCTATTGCAGCTCTTAAATCTGGTATTGTAAGTAGCATCAATAATACGGTTTTTTGTCCTGGTTATTTTAGAATGGGCTCTCGTATATTTAGATGCTGGGAAGCTAAAGGGCACGGAAGTGTCAATTTTATTAAAGCTATCGCCTATTCCTGTGATGTCTATTTTTATACACTTGCTTCTAAACTTGATGTAGATTATTTAGCAGAGGTCTCAAAAGAATGGGGTCTTGGTAAAACTACAGGTTTAGGATGGAGCGAAGAAAAAGAGGGACTTATTCCTAACAGAGCATGGAAAGAAAAAACTTTTAAAGAGCCTTGGTATCAAGGAGAAACTGTAGTTATGGGAATAGGACAGGGTTATTTACTTGTTACTCCTTTACAGATGGCAAGAGTTTATATGGCAATAGC
>PNIK01000094.1 GCA_002877985.1 Thermodesulfobacterium geofontis
TTTTTTTCCCCTCTTTTTGTTTTTCAAGAAGCTTTTTCTTTCTTGTTACATCCCCGCCGTAACATTTTGCAAGAACATCCTTTCTCAAGGGTGGAATTCTTTCACGAGCTATAACTTTGCTTCCTATAGTTGCCTGAATGATTACTTCAAAAAGCTGTCTCGGTATTACTTCTTTTAATTTAGAAGTAAGTTCTCTTCCCCTATAATAAGCCTTATCTCTATGAACAATTAAAGATAAAGTATCCACAGGTTGTTTGTTTATTAATATATCCATCTTAACTAAATCTCCGGGTCTGTAACCTATAAATTGATAATCTAAAGAGGCATAACCCCTCGAATAACTTTTTAATTTATCATAAAAATCAAGCACAATCTCACTAAAGGGAATTTCATAAATAAGAACACATCTATCAGGGGTTAAAAATTTGATTTCCTTCTGTATTCCCCTTTTTTCTTCACAAAGTTTAATAAGGGCTCCTATATATTCTTTTGGAGTGTAAATTTCTGCTCTTATATAGGGTTCTAAGACTTCCTCAATTAAAGTAGGATCAGGCCAATGAGCAGGATTTTCTATCTCAATTTCTTTTTTGTTTTTAAGTCTAATTTTATATCTAACTGAAGGGGCGGTAGAAATTAAATTTAGTTTAAATTCTCTTTCTAATCTTTCTTGAACTATTTCCATATGAAGAAGTCCCTGAAAACCGCATCTAAACCCAAATCCTAAAGCAGATGAAATTTCCATTTCATAAGAAAAGGCTGGATCATTAAGCCACAACTTTTCTATTGCCTCCCTTAAATTTTCAAAATCATCATTATCAACTGGGAAAATACCTGCAAAAACAACTGGTTTTATTTCTTTAAATCCTGGTAAAGGATCTACTTGTGCATGGGCTTCTGTTATAGTATCTCCAATTTTTGCTTCTCTAACCTCTTTTATCCCTGCAGCAATAAATCCTACCTCTCCTGCAAAAAGACAGTCTAAGGTTGCTGCCTCTGGAGCAAAAACTCCCACTTTAGTGATTTCATAGATTTTTCCTGTGGAAAGAAATTTAATTTTTTGTCCTGGATAAAGTTTTCCATCAACTACTCTTACAAGAACTACCACTCCCAAATATGGGTCATACCAAGAATCAAAAACCAAAGCTCTCAAAGGTGCTTCTCTTTTCCCTTTTGGAGAAGGTATTTTATTAACCACTGCCTCTAAAACTTCTTTTATGCCGATTCCAAATTTTGCACTAACTAACAAAGCATCCTTAGCAGGAAGTCCTATTATTTCTTCAATTTCCTTTTTTGTTTTTTCTATATCAGCCTGAGGTAAATCTATTTTATTTATAATTGGTATTATTTCGAGATTATTCTCTAAAGCTAAGTATACATTTGCAAGGGTTTGAGCTTCAACTCCTTGAGAAGCATCAACTACAAGAAGTGCACCCTCACAGGCTGAAAGAGCTCTTGAAACTTCATAAGTAAAATCTACATGTCCAGGTGTATCAATAAGATTTAGTTGATAAATCTCTCCATTTTCTCTTTGATAATAAAGCCTTACTGCTTGAGATTTTATAGTAATTCCTCTTTCTCTTTCAAGATCAAGACGATCTAAGTACTGTTCTCTCATTTCTCTTGCAGAAACAGCTCCCGTAAATTCAAGAAGGCGGTCTGCAAGCGTAGATTTACCATGATCAATATGGGCAATTATACTAAAATTTCTGATTCTCTCTATAGGTATAGGTTTCATAGCAATTTAAAAAATAACAAATCTATTTTAAAAAACAAGGTCTATTATTCCCCTATTTTAGTAATTTTTCCTGTTTTTTTAGCAAAATTAAAAGCAATTAAAAATATTCCTACACTTAGAAGAAAATACCAAAAAACTAAGAAATAAGCTTTTCCAATAAAAATATAAGGAGTATATCCCTCTAAAAGAATTTTTCTGAAGGTTTCAAAAATATAGGATGTAGGAACAATTTTAGCAATAGATTGAAAACTTTCTGGCAGTACCTCAACTGGATAAAATACAGCTGAAAAAGGTAAAAATAAAAGAGCTAAAGCCCAAGCTAAAATTTCTGCCTCCTGCCCAAAAATTAAAACAAAAGCCATGGTTAAAAGCCCTATACTCCAAGCAAAAATTATAAGACAGAGAGTTAAAAGAAAGACATCCATTCCTTGTATCCAGATTTTGAAATTAAATACAAAGAAAGCAAGAAAAGCCATCAATATTGAAGCCACAAAAGCTTTAAATAAACTGTAGATAAAAAGTCCTGCAATGTATTCAAAAATTGTTAGAGGGGAAATGAAAATATGAAGCAGATTCCTTGCCCATATGTCTTCCAAAAAACCTACTGCCAGACCCTGTTGAGCACGAATAAGAATATTCCAAAAAATAAGGGCTCCTAAAAATTGATATATCCATTTGCCTTCTTGATAAAACCCTCTCTGCAAATAAAGTGTTATAAATCCCCACAAAAGTAAATCAACTGTAGGCCAATATAAAAGATCAATCCATCTGCTAATACTGTGTTTTAATAAATATAAATGTCTTAAAACTATTCCCCAAATCCTTTTAGGTCTAAAAATGCTTAATCTCATAAACTTAAACGAATACTTTAAAATAAAGTTCTTCTAAAGTGGACACTCTAAATTTTTGAAAAAGTTCTGTAAGGTCTCCATAGGCAAGAGTTTTTCCTTCTTTTAACAATAGAACTTTAGTAATTATTTTTTCTAATTCCCCTAACTGATGAGAAGTAAGAATTATAGAAAGTTTTCTTTTTTGAGAAAATTCTTTAAATAAATCTCTTATATATTTTATATATTCTGGATCCAAACCTGCTGTAGGTTCATCTAAAAGTAAAATAGCTGGATCATTTAAAAAGGCTCTAGCTAAATTAAGCCTCATCATTTCTCCTGATGATAAAGTTCTGGTAAGAGTTTTCTTTTTATTAAAAAGTCTAAAAAGATTGAGAAGTTCATCTATTTTTTTATCTACTTCTAAAATCTCATATAAATGAGCAAAAACCTTTAAATTTTCTTCTATAGTAAGAGAGTAAGGTAAACTTATGTATTGAGATGCAAAACTTACCTTATAAAGAATCTGGTTTCTATTTTTTAAAAAATCCTCTCCAAAATAATATATTTTCCCTGAATCGGGAGAAACCACACCCAAAAGAACATAAAGCAGGGTACTTTTTCCTGCTCCATTAGGACCTATTATGCCAAGAATGTCTGAAGGATATAATTCAAAGGATATTCCACTTAATACTATCTTATTCCCGTATTTTTTTATTAAATTTTCTACCTTTAGAATGGGATACATTAAACAAGAATATTATTATATTAAAGAATCTTTTGAAGAAGTTTTTTGAATTGTTTTTAAAAAATTTTTGCCTTTTCTAATCTTGCTAATGCTTCCTCTAAACTCATAATACCCTTTGCTACAGCATAAGCTACATAGGAATATACCCTTGGATCATAGCCTTCTGGTCTTGGAAAAAGTCCCTTAGCACGAAGCTTAGCAAGTTTGGCTCTTCTTCTCCTTCTTCTTTCAATTTCTCTTTCTCTTTCTCTTTTCTTATGCCTTGCCATTCCAACCTCCAAAAATGATTAAAGTCTTTTCAAATATAAAAATTTTTAAATGTTTGTCAAGGGTTCTTTTGATTTACAAACTTTTGATTTTATTTGCTATATCTTCCAGTTTTAATTTTAAAGTGTCTCTGTCTCTTTTAGCCTGAGCTCCTATATTTAAAATTACTTTCTCCTTTTCTGAAGTTATAAATATCCAAAAAGTTTGGGGTTCAAAAAAGTAAACTCCTAATAGTCCTAATATAATTAAAATAAATCCTGCATAAACAACAGGTACACCAGGGTCTTTCTTAACTTGAAGCCCTGAAATATAAGTAATTTTTTCCACATCCTCCAAAAATATTTGTAATCTATCTTTATCTACAGGGATGTTAAAATGAGGAAATCCTTTTATTATAATACCAGGGATTTGTTTATTAGTTTCTAAATCAAAAAGTGTAATTTTAGCATAAATTAATCCGTGAACCTCTCCAAAACCATTTAAAGTAATTGTATATCTATCATTAAGAGCTACTGGGGAAAAGGAACTTAAAATATAAAATTTCTCTTCGCCTTTATATTTTACTTTAATCTTAAATTCAGGAAGGATATCGTAATTTGCTTGATAAAAGGATAAGCCCTTATATTTAAGAGGAGAATTAACTTTTATGAGGGCATCTAAGGTGTGATTGCCATCTATTATAGTAACATTTGAAATGTATTCTTTAGGAGTTCCATCAGGATAAAATTCTATATTGAATTTATTAAGTTTTACAAAAAAATTTAAAAATATAGGCTCTTTATCTTTAAATGGTAAAACTGAATTAGAGGTTTGTCCTTCAACTATCCACATATTTCCTCTGTATCCTAAAAGAGCTCCTATTAGAGCACCTATTATTACTATTATTATAGAAAAATGAACCAGATAAACTGATAGATATGCCCACCTGTTAAGATCTTTATAAAATAAAGTCTTCCCGTTAAAATCCTTTTCTGCCTTTTTAAATTTTAATTTCTCAAAAAGAATGTTTTCAATTTCAGAAAAATTACCCTTTAAAATAATTTCCTGTGTATAAGGTAGATTTTCAGGATTTATCTCTGTAGGATCTTTTTTATAAAGTTTCCAGCTAATAGGAAACCTTTTTATAGAACAAGCAATTAAATTAGCTAAGAAGAGAAACAGGGTTCCAATATACCACCAGGAATGATATGCATCATCAAGTTTTAAAAAGAGAATAATTTTTCCTAAAGAGGAGCCATATTTCATTAAATAAAATTGCGAGGATTCTCCTTGAGGAACAATTGTTCCAAAAATAGAAATAAAAGCTAAAATTAAAAATAATGTGATAGCAAGTTTTGCTGAACTTAGAAAATTCCAAATTTTACCCATCCTTGTATCCTTTAAGAAATTTCACATATTATAGACACTTTACTCAAAATAGCAAGTATCATTTAAATCAAATTTTAAAATTATTTTGAAGTTCTTAGTTTTTGAAGTAAAATTTTAAATACTTAGTACAAAATTTAAAAATAGAGGGGGATAAGGATGTCTGAAGAAGTGAAAGAAAAAAGAGAAATTCCTCCAGAAATAATAGAAAGAGTTAAAAAGTTAAGAGAAGAAATTGAATATCACAATTATAGATATTATGTTCTTGATTCTCCGGTAATTTCTGATGCTGAATATGATGCCTTAATGAGAGAATTAAGGCAACTTGAAGAAATGTATCCGGAATTGATTACTCCTGATTCTCCTACTCAAAGAGTAGGTTTTAAACCTGCAGAAGGATTTAAAGAAGTACCTCATGCTGAACCTATGCTATCCTTAGATGATGCTATGAATGAGGATGAAGTCATTGAATTTGATAAAAGAATTAAAAGATTTTTAGGATTACCAGAAGAAACACCCATAGAATACACAGTTGAACCAAAAATAGATGGTCTTGCAGTAGAGCTTGTTTATGAAAATGGAAGTCTAATAATAGGGGCTACGAGAGGGGATGGTTATGTGGGAGAAGACGTAACTAATAATATTAAAACTATTCCTACTATACCTCTTAGACTTAGAAAATTTACTGAAGATGCTCCAGACATCCCTCCTCGAATTGATGTAAGAGGAGAAGTTTATATGAATAAAGATGAATTTAAGAGAATAAATGAAGAAAGGATTCACAAAGGAGAGCTTCCTTTTGCCAATCCCCGTAATGCTGCAGCTGGATCTTTGAGACAGCTTGATCCCTCAGTTACAGCCAAAAGAAAACTTGATATTTTCTGTTACGGAGTAGGAAAAGTTGAAGGATATACTTTTAGAACTCAATGGGAGATATTACAAATACTTCCCAAATGGGGTTTAAAGGTTAATCCCTATGTGAAATTAGTGAAAAATATAAGAGAAGTTATAGAATATCATCATTACATAGAAAGAATAAGAGAAACACTTCCTTATGAAATAGATGGAATAGTGATAAAGGTTAATGATCTTTCTCTTTGGGAAAAACTCGGTACAAAAGCCCGTTCTCCAAGATATGCTCTTGCTTACAAATTTCAACCAACTCAAGTAACTACTCAGCTTATAGATGTGGTTTTTCAGGTAGGGAGAACAGGTGCAGTTACTCCTGTTGCTGTATTAAAACCAGTTCAAATAGGTGGTGTTGTTGTTGAAAGAGCAACCCTTCATAATGAGGATTTTATTAAAAATTTAGATATAAGAATAGGTGACTGGGTGCTTGTACAAAGGGCAGGAGAAGTAATACCAGAAATTGTAATGCCTATAAAGGAAAGAAGAACTGGACAGGAAAAAGAAATAGTTTTTCCTACCCATTGTCCCATTTGCGGAACAAAATTGGTCAAAAAACCAGGAGAAGCTATTTGGAGATGCCCTAACAAGGGTTGTTATGCTCAAGCAGTAAGAAAACTTCTTCATTTTGCAAGCAGAAATGCAATGAATATAGAGGGTCTCGGAGAAAAGGTAGCAAGAGATCTTGTAGATAGAGGATTTGTTCAGAATGTAGCAGATCTTTATTATTTAAAATGGGAAGATTTTATGAAACTTCCAGGATTTGCCTATAAAAAGGCAAAAAATCTTTACGAGGCTATACAAAAAAGCAAAAAAACAACCCTTGGAAGATTTATTTATGCTCTCGGAATAAGACATGTTGGAGAGGCTATGGCACAAATGCTTGCTGAAAAATTTAAAAGCCTTGATAAATTAATGAATGCTTCTATGGCTGATTTATTAAGTATTCCTGGAGTGGGTTATGAAGTTGCTAAATCGATAGTTGAATTTTTTAAAAATGAAGAAAATCGCAAAATGATTCAAAGAATGCTTTCTGCAGGGATTACCTTTGTTGAAGAAGAAAAGGAAGAAAAACCTAAAATCCTTGAGGGTCTCACTTTTGTATTTACTGGTACTTTAAAATCTATGACCAGAGACGAAGCTAAAGAAAAAGTAAAAGAACTTGGAGGAAAAACTACTGATTCAGTTTCTAAAAATGTTGATTATGTGGTAGTAGGAGAAAATCCTGGATCTAAATACCAGAAAGCTTTACAATTAGGAGTAAAAACAATTAACGAAGAGGAGTTCTTAAAACTAATTGGTGAAGCAAAATAAAACCTTATAGTATTTTTTTTCTAAAAATAATAACATTAACTTCTTCTATAGTTTGATGAGCTATCTCTCTTGCAGTCTCCACTCCTTTATATAACATTTCTCTCCAATCTTCTTTTTCTATTTCCCTTCTTTTTTCCCAAATTTTTTCAAGCTCAAATATTATTTTATCTGCTAACCTTTTTTTACATTCTACACATCCAAGAATTGCCCTCTTACAATCTTTAACAATTTGTTCTCTTTCTTCATCAGAGAAATAAATTTTTATCAAATTAAAGGCAACACATCTATTTTCGGGATCACCTGGATCGCTTTTCTTAGGCCTCAATGTATCCGTGATATAACTCATTACTTTTTCCCTAACCTCATCAGGGGGATCATTTAAAAATATAGCATTACCATAACTTTTACTCATCTTTCTTCCATCTATTCCAGGTATTTTAGGAACTTCAGATAAAATAGGCTCTGGTTCAGGAAAATAATCCACTTTGTAAAGATAGTTAAACCTTCTTGCAATTTCTCTGGTTAGCTCTAAATGAGGTACCTGATCAAGCCCTACCGGAACTTTCTGAGCTTTATAAATAAGAATATCTGAAGCTTGAAGAACAGGATATCCTAAAAATCCGTAAGTATTTAAATCTCTATTTTGGATATTTTGAAGCATTTCTTTATAAGAAGGATTTCTCTCAAGCCAAGGAACTGGAACAATCATACTAAATAGTAAATGAAGTTCTGCATGCTCTTTTATAGCTGACTGAATAAAAAGAGTACTTTTTTGGGGACAAAGACCTACTGATAACCATTCTAAAAATAATTCTTTAGAAAATTCGGAAATATTTCCAGGATTTTCATATTCAGTAGTTAGGGCATGCCAATCTGCAATAAAATAGAAACATTCATATTTTTCTTGTAATTCTAACCAATTTTTTAAAACTCCATGAAGATGCCCGAGATGTAAAGGACCGGTTGGTCTCATTCCACTTAAAACTCTTATTTTGGGCATTTTTAAAATTCACCTCTTTAATTTATTGCAATTTTTTTAAAATTTTATAAAATACCACAAATTTTAAATTTTTAAACTTGATATTTATTTGGATTAAAAAATGCAATGTAAAAGATTGAAAACTTTAATTAGAAACTGGTATCAAGAGGTTAGAAATTTTACCCTTTCTCCTATTAAAATGATGGAATTGATAAATAAGCATATCAAAGCTTGTGAAATCTGTCAGAAAGATGAAGATCTTCCTTTGGAACTTGACCAATTAAGAGAAATTATAAGGGTCCCTTATACTTTTCCTATAACTGAAGAATCTAAATTAGAAATGGAAGAAGAATATATATATGAAGAGGAACCAACAGAGGAATCGGAAGAGGAATA
>PNIK01000050.1 GCA_002877985.1 Thermodesulfobacterium geofontis
AAAAAAGAGGATTACGAAAGATTTAAGGGAGAAAAAGCTAAGGTTATTTTAAAAACACCTGTTTTAGGAAGGAAAAATTTTACAGGCATTATTTTAGGAATAAAGGGAGATTTAGTTCAAATGGAAGTAGAAGGAAAGGTTTGGGAATTTTCCTTGGATAATATTAAAAAAGCAAATTTACAACCTGAAATCAGTTTTAAATGAAATTTTAAAGTAGAGGAGAATGACATGTCAGGTGAATTAAAAAGAGTTATAGAAAGTTTAAGTAAGGAAAAAGGTTTATCTAAGGAAATAGTGGTTGAAGCTTTAGTTGAGGGAATTAAGACTGCAGCCAAAAAAAGATTTGGTAACAAAGCTCATATTGAAGTTAAATATGATGAAGAAAAAGGTCACTTAGAAATTTATAAACTAAAAGAGGTGGTGGAAAGGGTTAAAGATAAAGAAACAGAAATTTCCATAGAGGAAGCTCAGAAGATTTATCCTAACATTAAAGAAGGTGATATAATTGGAGAAAGGGTTGAACTTCAGGATCTTGGACGTATTGCTGCTCAAATTGTAAAACAACTTTTTTCTCAGAAATTAAGACTTGCAGAAAAACAGCTTATATACGACGAATATAAGTATAAGATTGGAGAAATAGTTAGTGGATATGTGCACAGATTTGATAAAAGAGGGGTGATTCTTTCCTTAGGAAGAGCAGAGGCCCTTTTACCTGAAGAAGAACAAGTACCGGGAGAGAAATATATTAGAGGACATAGATTAAAAGCTTTGGTAATAGAAGTATATAGACAACAGGAACCTCAAATAATAGTTTCTCGTTCACATCCAGCTTTTGTTAAAAAACTTTTTGAAAAAGAAGTTCCCGAGATTCAGGAAGGCATTGTTAAAATTGTAGCAATAGCAAGAGAACCTGGTTCAAGAACCAAAATCGCTGTTTATTCCACTAACCCAAATATTGATCCTGTAGGTACTTGTATAGGGGTAAGGGGTTCAAGAATTTCTACCATATTAGAAGAACTTAATATAGCAAGAGCTGATAAAAAAGAAGGAAGAGAAAAAATAGATGTAGTTTTGTGGGATCCAGATCCTGCTAAATTTGTTTATAATGCTCTTGCTCCAGCAGAATGCAGTAAAGTAATAGTGGATGAAGAAAATAAAACCTTAGAAGTAATTGTTCCTGATGATCAATTATCCCTTGCTATAGGGAAAAAAGGAGAAAATGTAAGACTTGCCTCTAAACTTGTAGGATGGAGAATAGATATATTGAGTGAAACTCAATATTTAAGGCGTCAGGAACCAGAGTTTTTAAAATTACTCAAA
>PNIK01000017.1 GCA_002877985.1 Thermodesulfobacterium geofontis
CTGAAATATATTCAAGGAGGAGGCTAATTTCTTACTTGTTTTTTAGAAATTTCATAAATAATATTAAAATTGATGGATCAGGAGCTCCTTAAACTTATAGAAAACTTTCAAAAAACAGAAACTACTGAGAAATATGTTTATAAAAAACTTGCAAAATTTTGTTAAGGATAAAAATAAAGAAAACCTTCTTAAAATAGCTGAAGAAGAGGAGGAAGATGGAAAGAAATGAGAAGGTGCAGAAAAACTATTCAACTTTGGTTGGAAGAATTCCGGAAGCGGAAAAAATTTACATGAAGAAGAAGAGCATGAAAAAGAACTTGCGGAAATGCTTGATGAAGAAAGACTTTCCCACTATATCCTTGCTTTGGCAATTGCTTTTTAAGGTGCTTTAATGATTATTTTAGTTTTTACCTTTTTTGTTAATGTGGTTCAAGGAAGATCTTTTATTCGCTTTTTCTTGGAAATGCTTTTTGTAAGTTGCAGGGATGGCTATTCTTTCTTTTATTATAGGAATTTTTGCACGCCAAATTTTTAAAGTAGAAATTTAATTAAAAGTTTACAAAACTTCAAAAGAGATTATAGTTTATTTTAAAAATGTTAAAAATTTTATTTTTTTTGATTTTAATTATTTTTGGATTGGGGTATCTTTTTTACGGTAAATTTTTGGAAAAAAGTTACGGTGTTAAAGAGGATGAGAAGGTCCCTTCAAAAACTAATTTTGATGGAATAGATTTTGTTCCTACTAACAAGTTTATTCTTCTTGGGCATCATTTTTCTTCCATTGCAGGAGCTGGACCTATTGTTGGTCCAATTATTGCAGGTATTGCCTATGGATGGTTACCAGGAATTTTATGGATAGTTTTAGGAACCATTTTTATCGGAGGATTACATGACTTTTCTTCCCTTATAGCTTCTATCAGAAATAAGGGAAAAAGCATAGGTGAAGTTGCAAAAATTTACATGGGAGAAAGTGTTTATAAAATATTTTTACTTTTTATATGGTTTTCTCTTGTATATGTAATTGCCGTTTTTACAGATCTTGCTGCAACTACCTTTGCTAAAGAACCTCCTGTTGCTCAAGTTAATGTTGGCTATATTTTGATAGCCCTAATTTTTGGACTTTCTCTTTACAAGCTAAAAATAAGACTACCTTTAGCAACCCTTTTTTTTCTTTTCCTTATTGGAATAATTATAATTTTTAGTTTAAAAAATAGTTTTATCTTTTTGACAAGAGAAGCCTGGATCTGGATTTTGATAATTTATTGCTTTTTTGCTTCAATTTTGCCGGTTTGGATATTACTTCAACCAAGAGATTATCTTTCAAGTTTTCTTCTTTATTCTATTTTAGTTATAGGAATTTTGGGTGTCTTTTTTGGGGATTATACAATTTCTTATCCTGTTTTTTTATCTTTTAATTCTCAAATAGGACCTTTTTTCCCCTTTCTCTTTATAACCATTGCTTGTGGTGCAATATCTGGATTTCATTCTTTGGTTTCTTCAGGAACAACTTCAAAACAACTTGACAATATTAAAAATGCAAAAATTGTAGCTTATGGAGGAATGGTACTTGAGGGAATTGTAGCCACCATAGCTTTGATAACAGTAATGATAATTTCAGAAAATTTAGCAAAATCAGTAAAACTTCCCACCGATATTTTTTCCTTTGGCATTTCAAAATTTGTAGCACTTATAGGAATAGATCCAAAAATAGGATTAATATATGGTTATCTTGTTATTTCAGCTTTTATCCTAACAACTCTTGATACTGCAACAAGAATTTCTCGTTATGTTTTACAAGAATTGATGAATCTTCCAATTTCAGATTTTAGAGCAAGAGTTTTTACAACCTTAGCAACCCTGATACTCCCCGTAATTTTACTTCATTTAAAATTTTATGCCCCTGATGGAACATTAATTCCTGCTTGGAAAATAATCTGGCCTCTTTTTGGCTCAACTAATCAACTTCTTGCAGCATTAGTTTTGCTTACTATTTATGTATGGGCAAGAAATACAAAACCCGGTAGATATATTTTTATTTTAATTCCTACTATTTTTATGCTTATAACCACCCTCTCAGCTCTTATTTACCTTGTCTTGGGTAAATTTAAACTGGATATTATAACTTTAATTGGTTTTATTTTAATTATTTTAGCTTTTTATATGATAATAGCAGGGGCAAAAGTTTTTGGATTTAATAGATGATTAAAGGATTTAGAGGAACAAGTTTAATAGACTATCCAGGTAAAATTGCAGGAGTAATTTATACTTATGGTTGTAATTTCCGTTGTCCCTATTGTTATAATATAGAACTTGTTTTGCCAGAAGAATATAACAAACTTGAGGACATTCCTGAAGAATTTATTTTACAAGAACTTTCAAGAAGAAAAAATTTTATAAAAGGGGTTGTTATTACAGGGGGTGAGCCGACTCTTTGGGGGAAAAGACTTATTAATTTTATAGAGAAAATTTATTATGAACTGGGTTTATCAGTTAAACTTGATACAAATGGCTCAAATCCAGATTTAATAAAAGTTCTTTTTGAAATGGAACTTCTTGATTTTTTAGCCCTTGATTTTAAAACATCTCCTCAGAGATACTCTGAGATAGGAGGAGACTTTAAAAAAGTAGCTAAAACTTTTGAAATAGCGGAATCAAAACCAGAAAAGGTAGAAATAAGAATTACCTTTTATCCTCCTTTAGTTTCTCAGAAGGATTTAGAGGACATGCTTCCCTACTTGAGGAATTTTAAATTTATTGCCTTTCAAAAATATGTTCCAGGTAAAACCTTGGAAAGGAAAGAAGTTCCATTATATTCTCAAGATTTCTACATCTGGGCGAAAAATCTATTCAAAGAAAAATTACCACATGCAGAGATTGTAGAAAGATTCTAAAATGAAACTCTCAGGTCTTTATGTAATCACAGATGAAAAGTTAACACCTTATAAGAATAATCAAATTTTGGAAAAAGTTAGGAGAGCTTTAAAAGGCGGAGCAAGGATTGTTCAATTAAGGGACAAAAATAATTCAGATGAATTTCTAATTCCCTATGCTAAAGCTTTAAAAGAGTTATCTCATAAATATGGCGCAATTTTTATAATAAATGATAGGGTTGAGCTTGCCTTAAAAGTAGATGCAGATGGAGTTCATCTTGGAGAGGAGGATGTTTTTATTGATGATGCCCGTAAGATTTTAAAGGATAAAATTATAGGAATATCTTGCTATGGAGATCTTAAAAGAGCAAAAGAAATGGAGCTTAAGGGAGCAAATTATGTAGCTTTTGGTAGTTTTTTTTCCTCTCCTACTAAGCCATCTGCCAAAATAATTGATAAAAAGATTCTTTCAGAAGCAAAGAAGATTTTAAAAATACCCATTTGTGCCATAGGTGGTATAACCTTAGATAAAGCTGAGGAATTAATTGGGCTTTCTGCAGATATGATAGCAGTTATAAGTGATATATGGAAGGCAGAAAATATAGAGGAAAGAGCAAGAAAATATAAAGAACTATTTGAAAGATATGGCAAAATTTAAGGAGTTGAGTTTGTATTAAGATTTAGCTTTTCGGGAGATTCTAAGATTTCCTTTTCTGGGAGAGTAGAAAGTTTAAATCCTACATCTCTTGCAAGTTCCAGATATTCTGGATAATTTAATATTTCTCCCCTTTTATCAATGCCTCTAAAAAACAAACCACCCAAGTAAATTCCATAAACTGCATCAAGCACATATTTAAAACTTCTTATTACACATTCAAAAAGCTTTTTTCCCTTTGTTCCTCCGAGACCAAGAAGAATACCTTTTGGTTTTTTATTAAAAGGATGAGGCAGTTTTAAAATGTATTTTCTTGCCCAGAGGGCTTGAAATCTTTCAAAAAAGGCATGCACATAAGAGGTATGGCTGTAAAAAAATATAGGAGTTGCCACCACTATAAAATCAGCTTTAAAAATTTTATAATAAAGTTCTTTAAAATCATCCTCTAAAACACATTCTCCCTTGGTCTCACACTCACCACACTCTATACAGGGTTGATATTTTAGTTCAGAAAGTCTTATTTTCTCAAAAGAGATAAATTCTTGATTAATTCCTTTAAGAAAATAATCCAATAATATTTCTGTATTTCCATTTTTTCTGGGGCTTCCATGAATAGCAAGGAGATACATTAGTCTTCATTTAAAGTCTTTTTAACCACAGAAAAAACCTGAGTGAAAACCTCTTCAAAAGTGGCTGGAGAACATCTTCCCATTTCTATAAACTTAATAACAATTTCTTTTGTAGTTTTAAGGACAAGTTCATTAGAAGGGGAGACAGAAGCCCTTGGAGTAGCTTTAATTTTTTGATCCAAATTTACTATTTTCTCTTGAGCCATAATTTTTAGCCAAATCTAAAAATTTATTTTATTTTAAGATTTAAAATACCTAACACTTTAAAATTGTCAATAGGAAAGGCGAAGTTTTATCATTCTAAGCAAAGGGTTAGAACTTCTTTAGCAGTATTAAAGTCGTAAATTTTATTAAGATTCCAACGATGAGCAATTTGAGCTACCATTTTTGCAATTTCTTCAACAGCCTTTTTATCAAGTCCCGCATCTTTAAAACTTACAGGAGCACCTATCCTTTTAAACCAATTTTTTAATTCTTTAATTCCGTCTTCTGGAAAGGGCTTTTTAAAAATTTTTTCTGCAAAGCGCTGAAATTGGTTTAAATTTTTGGATTTATACCAGCTCATCCAGGCAGGAATAACCATACTTAAACAAGCTCCATGTGGAAGATCATAAAGCCCACCTATGGCATGAGCAAACATGTGATTATGGAAAGCACCATCTTTGAATCCTATTTGCATAAGTCCGTTTAATGCAAGAGTTGAAGCCCACATAAACTCAGCTCTCGCTTGATAATCCTTTGGATTTTCTAAAATTTTTTCTGTAGTATCCATAACAGTTAAAATCAAAGCTTCTATAAGTCTACTCTGTATTTTAGGAGAATATTCTGCACTGAAATAAAGTTCAATTAAATGAGCTATTACATCTACTGCAGCATAAGCCTGATACTCTAAGGATATAGTAAAAGTCAATTCTGGATTTAATATGGAAACTTTAGGGCAAAGAATAGGGGAACTTACATAAAGCTTTTCTTTAGTTTCATCATGTGTAATAACTGCATTTCCGTTCATTTCTGTTCCTGTAGCAGCAACCGTTAAAATATCATAAACCGGAAGAGCTTGTTGAATTTCTCTTTTACCCTCAAAACAATCCCAAAGCTTCTCTTCTCCTACGATAACTCCTAAGGCTATTGCTTTTGATTCATCTATAACAGAACCTCCTCCTACACCTAAAATCGCATCAACTTTGGCTTCCTTTGCCTTTTTTACTCCTTCTAAGGTATGAGAAAGAACAGGATTTGGTTTAACTCCGGAATGCTCTACAAATTCAATTTTATATGCTTTTAAGGAATTTATTACTTTATCATAGAGTCCAATTTTTTTAATTGATTCCCTTCCATAAACAAAAAGAACTTTCTTGATTCCGTCATTTTTTAAAATTTCTCCAATCTTATTTTCTTCTTCCTTTCCAAAGAAGATTTTTGTTGGACTATAAAACACAAAATTTTCCATCCTGCCCTCCTGTCTTATTGGTTTTTTAAATATTATAGGGTAAATTTAAAAAAAATTAAAGGGTTTTTAAAATATTTCATTTTTGCCCTTGTCTTTATTTTAAATTTTAATAAAAATATAAAAAGGGTTGATCAAAACTATCAAGGAGGGAACTTATGAAAAAATTTTTTTTGGGTTTATTTTTGTTATCCATTTGTTTATTTTTGGCAGGATGTGCAGGAGAAACTACACAGCTTTATATGAAGGATGTATCAAATACTACCAAGACAATTGATTTTCCTCCAGGAACTATAACAGGTGCTGCTTCAAAGGAACAGGCAAGGGTACTTGCTCAAATTTTTGTAGATTCCCATAATATGGCTATGAGCGAATTTTTCGAACTTAAGCAAAAAACCTCTAATATAGAGGAAAGTTCCAAAAAATTAGAAGAACTTAACAAAAAACTGGAAGAGGAGATACAAAAGCTTGATGCTAATACACAAAGCTTATTAAAAGTAAGTCAGTCTAACTTAGAATTGGCTCAAAAGACCTTGGCTTTGATTGAAAAAATTTCAAAAAATCAAGGAACAGGTGAAATTACTATATTTTTTCCTATAGGTTCAAGCAAAATTGAGAAAAATTCCCTTGAATATCAGAGATTAGTTAACTTTCTTGATTATCTTGCCAGAGAAAGTAAAGGAAGAAAGATACTATTTATTTCTATAGGTAGTGCTTCAGCCTTTGGAAATAAAAAAGTTAACATGAAACTTGCCAAAAAGAGAGCAGAAGCACCTATAGAAATTATAGAAAAGTATTTGGTTAATGTTCCTCATGAAATTTTTAAAGTTTATGGAATTGGCGATTTATATAGTCCAAAGAATGTGACTATGAAAGAGCACGAGAGATATCAACACACAAGAATTATAGCAATATATGAAACAGAACAAATACCCAATTTACCTGCAGAACCACTAAAGTAGATAAAAATAGATTAAAAAAGAGGTGAGTAAAATGGTTAAAGAGTTTGTTAAAAAAATTGATTGGTTAGGGCATGACAGCTTTTTAATAAAAAGTAATTTAATTATTTATTTTGATCCCTTTCAGATAAAAGGTGGACCTAAAGCAGACATTATTTTTATTACTCATCCACATTATGATCACTGTTCCCCAGAGGATATAAAGAAAATCGTAAAGGAAGATACAGTTATCGTTACGGAAAAGGATTCAGCAAAGATGCTTTCAGGAAAAATAGAAGTAATGAAGGTTGGAGAAGAAAAGACAGTTAGTGGAATAAAGGTGAAAGCAGTTCCGGCTTATAACATAAGTAAGACCTTTCATCCAAAAGACAAGGGATGGCTTGGTTTTGTGGTAGAAGTAGAGGGAGTAAAGGTTTATCATGCAGGAGATACAGATTTTATTCCAGAAATGAAAGACATAAAAACAGATATAGCTCTTTTACCTGTTTCAGGAACCTATGTTATGACAGCTGAGGAAGCAGTTGAAGCTGCACTAACTATTAATCCACAGATAGCTATTCCCATGCACTACGGAAGTATCGTTGGTTCAGAAAAGGATGCCCAAAGATTTGCCCAAGCCTTAAAAGGAAAAATAGAAGTAATTGTTTTGCCAAAAAAAATAAAGTTTTAAACTTAACTGAATTTTATATTTTTTCTTTTATCTTTATTCCTGCCTGATTTAGAGTTTCCCAAATTTTATCTTCATACTCTTTATTTTCCAATTTTCCTTCCTCGGCTTTAATATGAACTGATACATTGATCTTTTCAAATTTACTTTTCAAAAAGTTTAGTATTCTTCGGTAGTATACTAAATTTTGTATATAGATTGGTGGAAAAGATGGACTTAAAAGACAGATTTGAAATCGAGAAAAATTTGATTAAAATTGCCCTCCTGGGAACTCCCCAAAACTCTTACCAGGAGGGCGAAAAATGACTTGCTTGAAAGCATAATCTTGGAGGAAAGAAAAATTTTCTGTGAGCAAAGAAGCTTAAAAACTCCGAAAAGCCCCATGAAGAAGTAGTATCCAGTATTTATATGTTGACGGGACTTATCTAAAACTTAAGCGAGGTGGGGTTATAGAAAAGGAAGTGGTTTATTTTGTTATGGGATTAGGGAAAGATATAGCAGGAAAACCTCAAGAATTTTGAGAGAGTAATAGAGGAATTAAGGGAGAAAGTAAGGCAAGATATGGAGAGAAGAATATTAGAATTATTCCAAAAGAAGAAAAAATTTATATACAAAAATCTTAACACTATATAAAAGGAAGAGATTAAATTGAATTTAAACAACTTGTGAAATCTCAATTTAGTGATTTTAAAACTTATTTGAAACTAAATAAATTGATAAAATATGGAGCCGGTGGGACTTGAACCCACGACCTCGTGAATGCCAT
>PNIK01000091.1 GCA_002877985.1 Thermodesulfobacterium geofontis
TCAAAAATTTATTTCTTATGACACTCATTACATTTGGTTGGTGCAGCTTTTCCTTGTTCTGCATTTACTTTTTGATGACAGTCAATACAATTTTTATGATAAGCTAACATATTCTTGGGTGCATTTGGAGCTTTCTCAGTTCCTCCTGTCAATCCGTGACAGGTTGAACATTTTTGTACGCCTTTGGTAGGATCTTCTTCTTTATGGTGGCAAACTTTACAATCTACTTTATACTCTTCAATGTGTTTTTGATGAGAAAATTTAACAGATGCCATTTTTGCACCTTCTACAAATATTTCACACTCTGTAGGAGGTGTTACCTGTTGAGCCAAAATGTATCCTCCTCCCATTAAAAACATTCCACTAAAAATTCCAATCAAAACTTTTTTAAGCCTCATAAAATCACCTCCTTAAAAAATTTTATTTGTTTTTTAATGTTCCTCTGGTTCTTCTTCATATCCTGTAATCATGGCAATAAAATGAGCCCAAAAGGTATGTCCTAAACTTGCCAAATAAAAATGAACAATAATAAAAGCCGAAAAGAATATCCATAAAGCAACATGAATTAAAGAAACTATCTGAATTCCTCCTAAAATATCTCCTAAAAACTTAAATTTTATAGGATCCCAAAGTACAAGACCTGTTAAAATTTGAAGAGGAATTAAAACTACCATAATCAAAAAATAAGCCACCTGCTGTAAAGGATTAAATTTATTTTCTGGTGTAGGATGATGAGGATTTTTATCTCCTATCATAATTCCAAATCCATAATATATAGCTTGACGAATAGCTCTTTTTGTAAAATCAATAGGTCTCCAGAAAGGAGGCAAATAAATTTTAAAAAATTTAAGGGTAGCAAAATAATAAATAAACCAGATAAAATAATTAGCAATTAGGATAAAACCTGTCCAACTATGAATTTTAACAGCTGTTTGAAAGGACATTAAACCTATTTTATCTATCCACCTTATCTGAAGACCTGTAATTATAAGAATAATAAAACAAATAGCATTTATCCAATGCCAAATTCTTACGGGTATAGGATGTAAGTAGATTTTTTTCATTTCTTAGCCTCCTCTTCTTCTTCTAATAGGTATGGTAATTATTCTCAAGAAAACATGTCCTATTGCTACACCAGCTCCCGCAATTAGAGCAATTATAAAAAGTGTATCCAGAATATTTATCTTAGTCAATCCCAAAACATAGAAATCTTTAATATTAGGTATTGTATAAGCTGAATTCACTGCACTTCTTTCTAATTCAAATTTTTCCGGTTTTTCTCCTAATTTATTTATCTCTAATCTTCCTTTAAAAATTGCTTCAGGATTATGACAAAAGGCACAATCTTTTACAGATTCTTTCTTAGAAACTATTTTATGAGCATCATCACTATTAACCATCACCAATTTACCCATCAATTCTACCTTAGTCTTTTCTTTAAGCATATTCATAAATTTCCATAATTCATCTTTTTGTATTATTCCATCATTGTTATAATCAAGTAAAGTCTTCATTTCTGCAGGTTCTCTACCAATAACTTTAGAAATTTCTTCTAAAGTTACGGCATTTTTACCTGATGCTAAAATCAATCTGATAGCCTTTTCACCTTTAGTATGACAAACTTCACAAGAAACTGAACTAAAATGAACATCAACAAAACTTTCTAATTTAAAAGGAGGATTGTATAACCATTTGTTATGAATTTTTTTGAGATTTTTATCATGACAAACTATACAATTATTATTAATTTGAGCTATGTTAGTAGGTAATACTTTATGTGCGTTATGACAACTTGAACATACAGGGGCATCTTTTTTACCTTCTTCAAGAGCTTTATAGTGAATACTTTCTTTAAGGCTCTTATCTTCTTTATCATGACATCTCATACAGGTTTGATATCTTAGTTTTAAATCAGAAGTGATTTTAGGAGTATTATGATATCCGTGACACTTCAAACAATCTGGAGCTTCTTTATTTCCTTTTAAAATCGCCTTAGCATGAATACTTTCATTATATTCAAAAGACTCCTTTTTATGACAATTGGCACATATTTCTTGAGCTTTACTTCTGTACTCAGCAAGGGATTTAAAACTTCTTATGGGGTGAGTTCTGGTAGAAAAACCAATATGGCACTGGGAACATTTTAGATCCTTATGAGCTGAAGTTAAAATTTCCCTTTCATCCACTTTTACTGACAAAATTTCTCCATTTTCCATCTTCTTTACTAAACTCATAGAGTGACAATTCATACAATATTTATTTTCTGGAACTCCTGCAGGAACTTTTAGTGATTTTACATTATGATATCCGTGACAATCTATACAGGAAGCTGTTTTAGCAATGGCATAATGTGCGGGATTCTTCTTAAGTTCTTCATCAGTATGACAGGTTTGACATATGTTTTTGGAAAGATTTATTGCATATTCCTTCTTGTTTTTAAAATCATAACTTGGATGTTCTTTCTTAGAAAAACCTTTATGACAAACTATACATTCAAAATTCTTATGAACTGATGCTTTAATTTGAGCCACATCCACTTTTACACTGATTTTTTCTCCACTAGATAATTTTTTATATAAATCTAATTTATGACAGCTCATGCAATAATCTTCATACTTAACCTTTTCTTTCCATTCTTTAATTGATTGATTTTTATGGTATCCATGACAATCAATACAGAGAAAATTTTTCATTTCTATTATTTTAGCATGACCTTTATGTCTTGAAAGTACATCCTTAGGATGACATCTATAACATCCAGCACTTACCTTTTCTGCATAAGCCCTTTTACTCTCTATACGCATAGGACGAGGATGATTGGAAAAGTCTATACCCTGATGACAAACCCAACAACCCACATCTCCGTGAACGGTTTTCTTAAATACTTCCTTATCTACATAAAGATCCATCTCCTCACCGCTGGGAAGTACTTTTGGAAGTCTTCTTACAAAATGACATTTTAAGCATTTATCAGTTTCTTTAAGCCATTGAGCTCTTGACTTTACATAATGATTACCATGACATCCAAAACAAACCATTCTATCCTCTTTAAGAAATTCCTTATGAATGGGAGATAAACTATTAAATGGATGACAATTTAAACAATTTTTATAGACTTTTTTTGCGTATTCCTGTTTAGAAGATATTTGTACAGGTCTGGGATGGGTAGCAGGATCTATATCTTTATGACAGAAAAGGCAACCTAACTTTCCATGGATAGAATTTAAAAACTTTTCTTTTTCCACATAAAGATACATTTCCTCTCCATTTGGGAGAACCTTAGGAAGTCTTTTCACAGTATGGCATTCCAAACATTTTTCCCCATCCTTAGTCAATTCTTTTATGGGTTTAATATAATGAGAACCGTGACACTCTGCGCAAGATATTTTCCCTTCCTTAAGAATATTTTTATGAATTGGAGACAAGCCGTCTTCTGGATGGCAGTTGGCACAATTTTGAGAAACCTTTTTGGTGTATTCCAATTTACTTGCTATTTTTAAAGGTCTTGGATGGGTAGCAAGATCTATATCTGCATGACAGTCGGTACAACTAAGACTCCCATGGACAGAATTTAAAAATTTTTCTTTGTCTATATAAAGATCCATTGCTTCTCCGCTGGAAAGCATTTTAGGCAATCTTTTTACTGAATGACACTTTAAACAACTGTTTTCACTTTTTGCAAAAGTAAGATTTCCAGAAAATATGTAAAGACAAACAAAAACTGACAAAAATACTAATGCCCCCAAAATATAAAATAATCTATGACTTAATTTCATTCTCGCCCCCTATTAAAAATTAATAAATTAAATAAATTTACTATTATGTTAACCAGATTAAAATAAAATCTTATAAAAACTCAAATATTTGTCAAGAATAATAAAATTAAAATTTCACTATTTTTTATAAATAAAGCTCTAATTTTAGCAATTTTTTTCTTTTTTTTTCTAATTTATCCAAATTCCTATTATTTTTGAACTTTTAACTCTGTATAAATTTTCAATATATTTTTACAACCTTCACATAATTGTTTATCTTTTCTATCTGTATCTAAAATAGAATTAGAAAAAGCCATCACGCATTTAGGATTTTCACAATGGGGTAGATAAAAAAGATGTCCCAATTCATGAGTAGCCTCTTTTAAAATTCTTTCTAAAAAAAGTTTTTCATTTGGTTTTTGTCCGTAAAACTCAGGTTTAAGTCTTGTTAAAGAAATTATTCCTATACCCGATCTTATGTCTGCTTGACCAAAAATAAAATTCAACCCTGAAGCATAAAGATCAACATCTACAACGAGTAACCACTTTTCTTTAGGATCTTTTTTTAGTTTTTTTGCCTCTCCCATTATAATATCTGCCAAATATTGATTTTTTCTAAAATCATAAGCTTTAGAAATGTCCAAGTAAAGGTAAGCTATATCAAGTTGTGAAGAATAGATATTTTTAAGATGTTCTTTTAAATTCTCAAGTTCTTTCTCTTTTAAAGTACAAAAAAGAAATTTAATGGAGATTTTGTTCATTTTTTAAAAATTTTTATTTAAGTTTCTTTAAAAAATTATTCAAATCATGACCTTTGTCAAGATAAATAAATTTGTTATTTTATTAAATTTTATTATATTAAAATTATGAGCTTAAAAAAATTCTTTTCCTTGTTTTTTATTTTTATTTTCTCCTTTTTATTAATTTCCTATATTTTCATCTATAAGTTTTTAGAATTTGGATTTTTATCCTTAAAGAAAGAAGAAGCTAAAAAAGTTATAAGTAAAGTTGAATTTTATTTCCAAAAAGAACTTGATAAATTACACAATTTAACAAAAGATTGGGCTGCTTGGGATGAAGCATATCTTTTTATGCAAAATAAACAGCCATATTTTATAAAATCTAATATTATTCCAGAAACCTATTTAAACCTTAAAATAGATCTACTTCTCTACACATATTTAAATGGGGGTATCAAAGCAGGAGGTCTTTTTAATAAAGAAAATAAAAAAATTTATATTAACAAAGAAATTTTGCATCTTGTTAAATCTACACTTGAAAAATTTTCTAAAAAAAATCAATATAATTATAAAAAACTAATTATTTTCATAAATAAGCCTTTTATATTAGCTGTTTATCCTGTTTTAAGATCTGATTTTACAGGTGTTCCTAAAGGATACCTTTTTATGGGAAAATTCTTAACTTCTGAAGAATTAGATACTGTAGCCAATCTATTTAATATAAAGGAATTAAAAATTCTTAAGTCTGATAAACCTTCACCAGAAATTAATTTTATAAAAGTCGACCTTAAAGAAGTTATTTTGGAAAAAACCTGGTTTTTAAATGATCAAGCCTTAAAATTAAGGATGGGTTATATTGTTGTTGGAGAATCCTTAATAAGATCTTTTATTTTTTATGTAGTAATTACACAGATATCTTTACTTTTGATATTTGCTATAATGGTATCATTCTTAATAGATAAACACATTTTAAAACCTCTATTAAAACTTCTTAAAGAAATTGATCAAGTAAAAAATAAAGAAAAAACAAGACTTTCCTTAGAATATAATACCAAGGAATATGAAAATTTAGCTAAAGTTATAAATAAATTTTTAGAGGATATTTCTATAAGAGAAAATATTTACAAGACAGTGGCAGAAAAAACTGAGAATCTGATCATACTCTTTGACAAAGAAAGAAATATAATTTTCCAAAACACAAATACAAAAATATACTTCAACTCAGAAGAGCTTAAATCTTTTATAAATAAATTTTTAGAAGAAGCAAAGGGTTTAAATTTCTCCGAAGGGAAGTTGAAGATTAATGAAATTTCTTTCAAAAATTACTGGTTCAATTTTCAAGTAATTAAGGTTTTTAAGGATTTATATTTATTAATTGGACAAAATATTACTGAATTAAAATTAAAGGAAGATGCTCTTTTCAGAATGGCTACTCATGATTTCTTAACGGATCTTTATAATCGCAGATACTTAGAGGATGTCTTACAAAGAATCGCGGCAGCCTCAAAGAGGGGGGAAAAATTTGTATTGTTATTTATAGACTGTAACGACCTTAAAAAAATAAATGATCTTTATGGCCATTTAGTAGGAGATGAAGTTTTAAAGAGTGTTGCTAAAGCTATAAAAGAAAATATTAGAAAGGAGGATTTAGCATCTCGCTGGGGAGGAGATGAGTTTGTAGTAATTTTAAATCACTGTGATAAAAATACAGGAATAAAAATTGCTGAAAGAATAATTAGCAATTTAGAATCCTCAGAAATCAAAACAGATTTTGCAAAAATTAAACCTAGTGTAAGTATAGGGCTTGTGGAAATTGATGAAACTAAAGAAATAAATGAAATATTAAATTTAGCAGATAAACTTTCTTACAAATCTAAAGAAACAGGAAAAATAGAATATGATTAAAAAATCGGGGCGAGAGGATTTGAACCTCCGACCCCCTGCTCCCAAGGCAGGTGCGCTTCCAGGCTGCGCCACGCCCCGCAAAATTTATTAGAATTAATTATAAATTATTTTCAGCAAAATACAAGTTTTGTATGTGCCCATACCATTTGAGATGGAGATTAATTTTTTTTATCCTCTATTCCATTATGCGGTCTCTCCGTATTATATCATAATAAATATTCCAATTAAATTCCTGTTAAATCCATCTAAATCTTCTTCTAATTGCCACTTGATAAATTACTTGCATAATAACTTAACTTTGATCTTTCCTCCCATCGAAGTAACCCCTTTCCTTCAAATACTTTTATAATTCTTCCTATAGTTGAAACTGATATACATTTAATCCCCTTCTCCTTACAATATCTATCAACTACAGGCTTTAACTTCTCTTTACCTATCTTTGGATGCTCTCTTCTATAATTCAAAATAAATTTTTCTTTTAGCAATTCTTGGCTTTGATATGAGACTCTCAAGCTTGCCTCCACTCTCCCTAAACTGCTTCTTCCAACGATATATAGTTGCTCGAGAAATACCATATGCAGAAACTTCCGCAGATGTCTCATATTTGTGATGATACTCAATTACCTTAAGTCTAAAATCACTTCCTACCTTTTTAGAAGCATCTCCAATTGATGAAAGCCTTTCAGCCATTTTTGCATCCCATTTTACTACCTTTTTATTTTCTTGAAAGCTTCTGAGCTTATGCAGATGGAGTTTAAATTTTTTCTTTTTTTAGTATTTTTAAATTATGATTATTTCCACCTTTCAGGATAAATGTTACGATTCTAAAGGAAAAGAAATTCCCTGTTTTAATACTGGGTAGGATGAAGAAATTAAAAGTGGTATTCCTTTTTCCGGAACCGAGGTTTGAAGTAATTGGAGAAATAATTTTTGATAATTTAACAGGGCTTTTCTGGACCAAAAAGGCAGACCTTGGCCCTGGTTTAGTTACTTGGAATGAGGCCTTTGAAATTATAATGAGCTTAATAGAAAAGAATTTTTAGGTTTTTCTGATTGGAGACTTCCTAATATAAATGAACTTGAAAGTCTTGTAGATACTGAATATCATTTCCCTGCCCTACCCCTTTATATCCCTTTGAGGATGTCAAAGAGTTTTACTAGTCCTCAACTACAAGCTTTTATGATCCTCATAAAAACTAACTCTCTATAAATTTTAAAGCTTTCTCCAACCTTTTTTTTACCCTTTCTTTTCCCAAAACTTTCATTATCTCAAAAAGCCCTGGACTCACCATTTTTCCTGTTAAGGCAATCCTTACAGCCTGAGCAATATTTTTTAATTTTATACCTGACTTTTCTGCAAGGTTTCTGAAATATTCTTCAAGTTTTTTCTCATCAAAAGGTAAATCTTTTAAATCTTCAATAATTTTTTGGAGTAAAGGTTTGATTTCTGGAACTAAAAATTTCTTAGCAGAATCTAAATCATATTTAACCTCCTCCACCAAATAAAATTCCATCATTTCAGCCATTTCAAGCAGGGTTTTACTCCTTGTCTTTACAGTTTCTATAGCAGAAAGAAGATATTCTTCAGAAAAGTTTCTCAAATCATAAGCTTTGAAAAAAGATTTAAGATTTTCTAAAAGGTATTTATTATCGCTATTTCTTATCCAATAGGCATTTATGGCTAAAAGTTTGTCTTGATCAAATCGTGCAGGAGAAAGATTAACATCTCTTAAATCAAATTTTTCTATTAATTCCTCAACAGTAAAATATTCTTGATCTCCATATCCCCATCCAAGACGGGCAAGATAATTGATAAGCGCCTTAGGTAAAAATCCAGCCTCTCTATATTCCGAAATTGATTTTGCTCCATGTCTTTTTGATAGTCTTGCTCCATCAGGTCCAAGAACCATAGGAATATGAGCAAATTCAGGGGGATAGGCTCCAAGAGCTTCATAAATAAGAAGTTGTTTAGGGGTATTTGAAATATGATCATCTCCTCTTATAACATGAGTTATTCCCATAGTTATATCATCTATCACTACCGCAAAATGATAGGTAGGCGTTCCATCTGAACGCACAATTATAAAATCATCTATTTCCTCTGCTGGAAAAACAATTTTTCCTCTCAAAAGATCTTCAAAAACTATTTCTTTAATTTCCGGAACTTTAATTCTTAAAGCCCTACCCTCACCTGGACCCAAATTTTTATTTCTACAAGTTCCGTCATATTTTGGTTTAAGTCCCTTTTCTAACATTTCTTTTTTCTTTTTTTCTAAAACTTCTTTACAACATTCACAATAGTATGCCTTCCCTTCTTCAAAAAGCTTTTTAGCGTAACTATTGTATATTTCTAATCTTTCACTCTGGAAATAGGGACCTTCATCCCAATCAAGCCCGAGCCATTTTAAAGCTTCTATAATAGAATCTACATATTCTTTTTTAGATCTTTCTTTGTCCGTATCTTCAAAGCGTAATATAAACTTTCCTTTATTATGCCTTGCAAAAAGCCAGTTAAAAAGTGCTGTTCTTGCTCCTCCAAGATGCAAATGCCCTGTAGGACTGGGAGGAAATCTGGTAACAACCATGTTAAGCTCCTTTTTAATAAATAATTATTCCTGCATAACCAACCACAGAGGAATAATCTTTTATTACATCTCCTGAAGTCATATAGTCTATAAGTTCAGCTTTATTTGCTCCAAGATTTTTACAAGCATTAATAGTAACTGCTATAGGAATGTAGCCACAAGCACTTACTCTTTCTTCAAAAATCACTTTAAGAAAACTTTCTTCCGAAAGTTTTAAAATTTCTTTTATAGCCATCATATCTTTTTCCTTAGCCACCTCATGAGGTACATAATGACTAAAGTCACTACTTCCAATTATTAAAACATATTTATCAGGATATCTTTTTATCACTTCTGAAATACCCCTTCCCAATTCTATTACCTCCTCTAATTTTAATCTACCTAAACAAAGAGAAACTATTTTTACTTCAGGATTTATGTATTGCAAAAATGGAACCTGAACTTCTATAGAATGTTCATGCAAATGAGCCATAACATCCTTAGCTATAATAGGAACCAATTTTACTAAATCTTCTGTAAGTTCTTTATCAATTAGAGTTTCACCTAAGGGAGTAATAAAGGATTCTCCAGGAAAAATGGATATTCTTTCACCCAATCCTGTGTGATTTGTACCTATTATCATAGCAGTATCAGGAGGTAGTATACTTCCATAAACCTTTCCTGCTACCCATCCAGAATACATATAACCTGCATGAGGGACAATTATTCCTTTAGCTTTTATTTTATTTTTCTTAAATTTAATAAGGGTAGACAAATGAAATTTTAACTCTCTTGGATTTTCACTATAAAAATATCCTGCCACTGCTGGCTCTCTTTTCATTTTTTACACCTCTTTTAAAGTTTTTATATATTCCAAATCTTCAGGAGTATCAACCTCTGGAACATCCTTAGGAACTACAGTCACAGCTATTTTATAACCATATTCCAAAGCCCTCAACTGCTCAAGTTTTTCAGAAGCTTCCAGATCTCCAGGTGGAAGACTTATAAATTTATCTAAAAATTCTTTAGTATAAGCGTAAACTCCTATGTGTTTTAAGTAAAGTGGCTCTTTACCGGTAGGTACAAAATAAGGAATAGGAGATCTTGAAAAATAAAGAGCCTTTCCTTCCTTATCTAATACTACTTTCACCTTATTAGGGTTTTCAAGATCTTTTAAATTTTTTATTGGGGTTGCTAAAGTGCTTATATGAACATGGGAAGAAAAAAGCAAAGGTTTTATTAATAAAGAAAAATATTCAGGTGGAAATAGTGGTTGATCACCCTGTAAATTTATAATTATATCTTCTTCATTGAGACCTAAAATGTTAGAAGCTTCAGCAACTCTTTCAGTGCCGCAAGTATGTTCTTTTCCTGTTAAAATTGCTTTTCCTCCAAAATTTTTTACTTCATTAAAAATTCTCTCATCATCAGTTGCAACATATACTTCTGAAATTTCTGAAGATAAAGCCCTTTCATAAACATGATGGATTATTGTTTTCCCCCAAAGTAAGGCTAAAGGTTTACCAGGAAATCTTGTGGATCCATACCTTGCAGGAATAATAATTACTTTTCTCATTTAATTTTAATTTAATCTAACTTTTTCAAAATAAAAGCCACTCTTGAATTTTATTGCTTTAAGATTAAACTTATTTAAACTTTATTTTAAAACTTTTTAAAAAAACTAAAAAATTTCTAAACTTAGGTGTCTAATGGGAAAAATAAAGGTTGTAGAATTAGCTAAGGAGTTAAACTTAGACCCTAAAGAACTTCTTAAAAATCTTCAGGAAAAGGGATATACTGTAAAAACAATAGCTTCTTCTATAAACGAGGAGGAAGCTCAGAAAATACGAGAGTTTTATAATGTAAAATCCGGTTTCATTGTGATAAAAAGAGAAGAATTTGAAAAACATCAGGTTGATCTTTCTGAAAGTACGCTTTCAGAAATTTTAGGACCTGAAGCTTTAGAAAAGCCAAAAAAGAAAAAATTAGTTATTAAAAAGGCAAAAAAAGAAGAAGCTGAGATTATAAAACCTGAAATTACTGAAACACCAGTTGTTCTGGAAAAGGAATTTCCAGAAGAAAGATTTAAGCTTGAAGAAATAACAAAAGAAGAAAAGCCTCTAGAGGAACCTGAAAAAGAATTAAAGGTTTTTCCTGAAAAACGAATAGTTACTGATTTCAGACCAAGAAAAGAAAGACCTTTTAAACCAAAAGAAGTACCCTCTATATCAATACCTAAGGAAGAGCCTGAAACTTTACCTATACCAGAAAAGGAAGAGATAAAAAGAAAGAAAAAAGAAAAAGAACTTGAGTTAAGAGAAAAGAAAAAGGGCAAGAAAAAACCTGGATTATTTAAAAAACCAAGAAAAGAATTGGAAGAACTTGAAGAACTCTTTATAGAAGAACCAGAGGTACTTTTCGAGGAAAAAGTAATTGTAGAGGAAAAACCTAAAAAAGTAAAAGAAAAGGTAGAAAAAGTTCCGGAAAGACCTCCTACCCTTCCTCCCAAGGAAAAGAAAATTAAAGTTTATGAAACTATCCAAGTTAGTGAGCTTGCTAAATTAATGGGGGTAAAAGTTGGTGAATTAATTAAAAAATCTTTACAAATGGGTATGCCTGTAACTGCCAATCAATCAATAGATGCTGATACTGCAGCAATTTTAGCTGATGAATTTGGATATCAGGTGGAAAAAGCACCTATTGAAGAAGAAATTCTTCTACAATATACTCCTCCTTCTCCAGAAGAATTAAAGCCCAGACCTCCTGTGGTTACAGTTATGGGACATGTTGATCACGGAAAAACAACTCTTCTTGATGCTATAAGGAAAACTGATGTAGCAAACAAAGAAGCAGGAGGAATTACTCAACATATAGGTGCCTACACTGTGAAATTAGAGGATGGGAGAATTATAACTTTTATTGACACACCAGGACATGAAGCTTTTACATCTATGAGGGCAAGAGGAGCCCAAGTCACAGACATAGTAATTCTTGTTGTAGCAGCTGATGATGGAGTAATGGAACAAACTAAAGAAGCTATTGAACATGCAAAAGCTGCTAAGGTTCCCATTGTGGTTGCCATAAACAAAATAGACAAACCTGATGCTAACCCTGAAAGAGTTAAATCTCAACTTGCAGAATTGGGACTTGTTCCTGAAGAATGGGGAGGAGATACCTTAGTGGCTAACATTTCTGCCAAAAAAAGGATAGGAATAGAAGAACTTCTGGAGCTTGTTCTTTTACAAGCAGAAATGCTTGAACTTAAAGCAGCCTATGATAGACCTGCCAGGGGAAGAATTATTGAAAGTAAACTTGATAAAGGTAGAGGACCTGTAGCAACAATCATTGTCCAAGAGGGGACTTTAAAAGAAGGAGATATCTTTGTAGCAGGGCTTACCTATGGAAGAGTAAGAGCTATGTTTGACAGTTATGGAAATAGAATTAAAGTTGCTACCCCTTCCATTCCTGTAGAAATTCTTGGATTTGAAGATTTACCGCAGGCTGGAGATGATTTTATTGTAGTTGATGAAGAAGAAAAAGCAAGAAAAATTGCAGAATACCGACAAAGAAAAGCTCGTGAAGCTGAAACTGCAAAAGAGGTTAAAATATCTTTGGAAAAACTTTTTGAAAAACTAAAAGAAGGAGAAATAAAAGAACTAAATATAGTATTGAAAGCAGATACTCAAGGAACTTTAGAAGCATTAAAAACTTCTTTATCAAAACTTTCTACTGATAAGGTAAAAATCAATATTATACGTGCAGGAATTGGAGCAATTTCAGAAAGTGATGTAATGCTTGCTTCTGCTTCTAATGCTATAGTAGTTGGTTTCAATGTAAAGCCAACTCCAAATGCCAAAAATGTTGCTAAAGACGAAAGAGTGGAAATCAAATTTTACGATGTAATTTATCAACTTATTGATGATATTAAAAAAGCTATGACCGGTCTTCTTGAACCCAAACTTGAAGAACATATTACAGGTATTGCTGAAGTGAGAGCTACTTTTAAAATACCTAAAATAGGTATTGTTGCTGGTTGTTATGTAAAAGAGGGAACCATACATAGAAATAACAAAGTAAGAGTTATTAGAGATGGTGTAGTAATTTTTACAGGAAATATTGCATCCTTAAAACGTTTTAAGGAAGATGTAAGAGAAGTTTCAGCAGGATACGAATGTGGATTGAGGATAGAAAATTTTCAGGATATAAAAGAAGGAGATATAATTGAAGCCTTTGAAATAAAAGAAGTTACTCCAGAGCTTTAAAATGGTAGTGGGAATAGCAAAAATAGAAATCTTTTTTCCTGAACCTAATTCCCTAAAGTCAAAAAGAAGAAGACTGAAAGCTCTTATCCATAAATTGGAATCCCAATTTAAAAAAATTTCCTTAGCTGAAGTTGATGGACATGATCTGTGGCAAAGGACAATTCTTGGTATAAGTATAGTGGGGAAGAATCAAAAATTTGTAGATAGCAAACTTACTTCCATTCTAAATTTTATCCAAAATGACGGGAGTATTGAAATTATTAAAGCTGAAATAGATTTTATTTCTTATTAAAAATTTCAATGTCCTATAGATCTAAAAAAGTAGCCAGCTTATTACAAGAAGTTATCTCAGAAATAATCATGCATGAATTAAACGACCCTATATTTAAACAATTTATTACTATAACTGAAGTAAAAATTGGAGAAGATTTAAAAAAAGCAATTATTTATTTTACCGTTTATGAGGGTAATAAAGAAGAGGTAGAAAAAGCTTTAAATAAAGCTAAGGGCTATATCAAAAAACTTTTGGGAGAAAAAATAACCATTAAATACCTGCCAGATATTGAGTTTCGTCCAGATGATAGAATGGAAAAAGAAAAAAGAATTGATGAATTACTGGCTAAAATTTCCAAAGAATCCTAAAAATGAATCAGACTTTAGAAAATATTTTAAACATCTTTAAATCCTTAGAAAATTTTATATTAATTACTCATTTAAATCCAGATATAGATGGTATATCCTCTATGCTTGCCTTACACATCTTTTTAAAGACAAATAAAAAAAACTCTTTTCCTATTTTAGAAATTATTCCAGAAAATATAAACTTTTTACCCTATTCAGAAGACCTTATTTTAATAGATAATTTCAATTTAAACTTTGAAAAATTTGCTACCATTGTTTTAGATACTCATACTCCAGAAAGAATTTTTGAAAAAATTTATCTAAAAATTGCTTCTTCCGAAATTTTTATTATTATAGACCACCATCATGTTGAAAAAAATAGAATACGATTTTCTGAAAATGAAATTACCTTAATTGATTCTTCAGCTCCTTCTACCACATATTTAATATATGAAATACTAAGAGATGGAAACTTTATTATCACCCCAGAAATGGCACAAAACTTACTTTCTGGTCTTTATTTTGACACAGGATCTTTCAAATATGAAAATGTAAATGAAAAAACATTTTTGGTAGCAGGTGAACTCTGCAAATTGGGTGCAAACCCTCATTTAATAGCTTCTCATCTTTTTGAAAATATCTCCGTTAAGGAGATAGAAATTTTAAAAAAGATTTTAGATAGACTTGAATTTCTTGAAAACGGTATTATAGCAATTTCTTATTTAACCTTTGAGGATATTAAAGAAATAGGGATTAAAAATTTAAATGATTTTTCTAACTTTTTGAGAAGCATAAAAGAAGTTAAAATTTCTGTCTTAATAAAGGAAGTTGAAAAAAATATAGTTAGTGTGAGTCTTAGAAGCAGAGCACCTATTGAAATACTACATTTAGCAAAAACTTTTGGTGGTGGAGGACATAAATATGCCTGCGGTTTTAAAATGAAAGTTAATAATTTTTATGAATTTTTAGAAAATTTTAAAGAAATTTTAAGGGATTATTATGGAAGCTAAATCCTTTTTATTAAATGGGATTTTGGTAATAGATAAACCTCAAGGTCTTACTTCTACACAAACCTTAGAACAGGTTAAAAAATTTTTAAAAGTTAAAAAAGCTGGGCACGGAGGAACGCTTGATCCAATTGCAACAGGAGTTTTACCTATTTTTTTAAATAACACCACTAAACTTGCAGAAATATTTTTAGAAGGTGATAAAGTCTATGAAGGTGAATTTCAACTCGGTATATCTACTGAAACTTATGATATAACAGGTGAAATTATAGCAAAAAAGAAAGTTCCAGATATAGGTATAGATGAAATCCAAAAAATAGCTGATTCTTTCTTAGGTGAAATTGAACAAGTTCCTCCTCCCTTTTCAGCTACTAAATACAGGGGGAGACCTCTTTATAAATATGCAAGAAATGGAGTATATATTCCTAAAAGCCCCAGAAAGATTAAAATTAATGAATTTAAAATTCTTGAAAAGAATAATTCAAAGGTACGTTTTTATCTTCATTGTTCCAAAGGAACTTATGTAAGATCTTTGATTCACGATCTTGGAGAAAAACTGAATTGTGGAGCAGTTCTTGTAAATTTGAGAAGATTAAAGAAAAGTGTTTTTACCTTAGATAAAGCTATAACTTTAGAAAAATTAAAAGAACTTTCCTTTCAGGGATTAGATAAAATCTTACCATTTATTATTCCTCCAGAAGAAGCTTTAGAATTTTTACCTAAGGTTATTGTGAGCGAGGATCTTTCACAAAGAATAAGGGATGGACAACAAATCTATACTTCTTCTTTCCTTTCTTTTATAAAATTTCAAAAACTTGTAATTTCACCTACAGAGAAATGGATAAGAATTGTTACTACAAGAGGGAAATTGGTTGCTATTATTGAAAACCCACTCCTTAATCCATCTGCAACTTATATCAAATACTTTAAGGTATTTAAAGACTAAAAATGAAAAAATTCAAATCCTATCTTTTCCTTTTTCTTAGAATTTTTATTACAATTTCCATTCTTTATATACTTTTCAAAAAAAGCGATTTTGAAAAATTAAAAAATATCTTTAAAAAGATTTCTTTCCCCTATTATATTTTAGCTTTGCTAAGTTTCAACACTTTTCAAGTATTAGTAGCTCTCAGATGGAAATTTATATGCGAAAGTTGGGGATTTAGAACTAAATATTTCTTCTATTTAAAAACCTATTTAATGGGTTATTCCTTAAATACTGTTTTTCCAGGAATTATAGGCAGTGACATTTTAAGAACATTTTTTCTTACTAAGGAGGGTTTAAACTGGAAAAAAGCAAGTTTAAGTGTATTTTTTGATAGGATGTTTGGTCTATTGGGTATTTTTTTAATTCTTCTATGGTCTCTACCACTTTTTGGAAATTTTTTACCCTATAAATTTTACTCCTTTCTCTTATATTTAGTTTATGGAACTCTATTAGCAGCAATTTTAGCCAATATAATAATTTTAATAATTTTAAAATTTTATTCTCCAGAATATTTACAACCCATCCTCTTTCCACATAACATAAAACCTTTATTTTTAGGTTTTATTATTCAGACTCTTTTTGTTTTACAATTTATTTTCTTAGGTAAAGCTTTACATCTTAATTTAAACTTTATTTATTTTTTTGTAATCATACCTGTAGTTAGTTTTCTTGCAGCTTTACCTTTAAGTATTTCTGGATTAGGAATAAGAGAGGGTACACTAAGTTATTTTCTTTCTCTTTTACATTGTTCTTTAGAATATGGTATTTCCTTAGGACTTTTGGGTTATTCACTTATTTTGCTTTCCTCTCTACCAGGACTTTATTTTTATTTAAAGGAAAAAAGTTTATGGAAACAGGCTTCTTAATAAAAAGTTTTTTAACCTTTTTTACTATTATTGACCCAGTAGGAGGTGTTCCTTTCTTTTTAAGTATTACTGCAGGATATTCTGAGGAGGAACGTAGAAAAATAGCCTTAAGAGCTTCTATAACAGCAATTATAACTCTTTTGTTTTTTTTATGGATAGGAAAGTATTTATTATACTTTTTTCAAATTTCTGTTTCTTCTTTTAAAATAGCTGGAGGAATACTTCTTTTTCTTATAGCTATGGAAATGCTTTTTGGAAAAACTACCCAGGTAAAAACTACAGAAAGAGAAACATTAAAGGTGAAAGAAAAGGAAGATGTATCTATTGTTCCTCTTGGCATTCCCTATTTAGCTGGTCCTGGTGCTATAACAACTACCATTATCTTAAGTGAAACCTCAAGTTTATATACCAAATTAGGTTTATCCATGACTATTTTGTTGGTTTTGTTAATTACTTTTGTAATTTTTAGTTATTCTTCTAAAATTTCTAAATTTTTAGGTGAATTAGGTACAAAAGCTGTAGTAAGAATTCTTGGGTTAATTCTTGCAAGTATAGCTATTGAATACGTTACTACTGGACTCAAAGAAATTTTTTAGTATAATTATGGTTCAATTATGGATCTTTTTAGAAAAAAACCCTTAAGTTTTGCTGAAAAAATAACTTCTCAATTAAAAAGAGAACTATATTTATGGGATATAGTTTTTATAGGAATTGGTGCAGTGGTTGGAGCAGGGATTTTTGTTATTACGGGACAAGCAGCAGCTTCTTATGCTGGGCCTGCCATAATACTTTCTTTTATACTGGCAGGTATTGGAATAGGAATTACCGCTCTTGTTTATGCTGAACTTTGTTCTGCCTTTCCACTTGCAGGAGGTGCTTATAATTACACTTATTTTGTTTTAGGAGAATTTTTTGCTTGGTTAGTAGGATGGAACATCCTTCTCGAATATGGAGTTGCTACTGCTGCTGTGGCAACTGGTTGGTCTGGCTATTTAAGAGCTTTTTTAAAAAATAATTTTAACTTTGTTTTACCTAATGCTCTATCAGGCCCTATAAATTTTCAGCAGGGTACTTTTATTGATCTTTTTGCCTTTATAGGAGTTATTTTAATATTTTTGCTTGTAACTATAGGAATAAGAAAGAGTGCTTTGGTTAATAATTTTATAGTAGTTTTAAAACTAATTGTGCTTTTTTCCTTCGTGATTTTTGGAATTAAATATATTAATTGGGAAAATCTTAAAAATTTTATGCCCTATGGTTGGAAGGGTGTTTGGAGTGGTGCCTCTCTTATAGTCTTTGCCTATCTTGGTTTTGATGCCCTTGCTACCCTTGCTGAAGAAACAAAGGAGGTAAAAAAAACTCTTCCACAAGGACTTATCCTTTCTTTGATTATTATAACTTTTCTTTATATAATAGTTTCTTTTACTCTAGTAGGAATGCTTCCCTATTGGGAATATGAAGGAAAACCTGATGCCTTAGCTTATGCTATGTACAAGGTTAATGAAAAATGGGTGGCAAATTTTATTTCTTTAGGGGCAGTAATAACTATTACTTCTGTAATGCTCGTTATGGCTATAGGTTTTACAAGGGTTTTATATGCCCTTGCCAGAGATGGACTTATGTTTAAAGCCTTTTCGGAAGTCCATCGTAAATATTTTACCCCCTATAAAGCCTCTATTTTCGGTGCTATATTTTTATCTCTGTTTGCAGGATTTTTGCCTTTAAAAATACTTGCAGAATTGATAAATATTGGAACTCTTTTTGCTTACCTTATAATCGGAGTTGCTGTGATGCTGCTTAGAAAAAATAAAGAATATAATCCAGTTTTTAAAGTACCCTTCCCCAAAATTTTCCTTCCTTTAAATTTAATTTTTCTTTTATTTATAATGTTTGGACTCCCTCTTGAAACCTGGATTAGATTTGCAGTATGGAGTTTAATTGGAATTTTAATTTATTTCCTCTACGGATATAAACATAGCTTGCTTAATACAGAAATCCAGAAATAAATACTTGACAAATATTTAAAAAAAATTAAATTAAGTAAGTACTTACATAAAAAATTTTATTATGAAAAAGATTTTAACCAGCTTTTTAATCATTTTTTTCTTTAGTTTCTATTCTAATCTTTTTGGAGCTCAAACCCTCTCTTTAGAAGATGCCATTCTGATAGGAATCAAAAATAATCCACAAATCAACATTGCTTCAAAAATAAAGGAACAATATTATTATCAAAAAAATATCGTTAGAGCAGGATTTTTCCCTTATTTATATTTTGAATATAGTTTTCAGAGATGGGATCGGGGAAAAGATGAACCTAATGTAGATTATCAGAGATGGGGACCTTATTTAAGTTGGAATATCTTTTCTGGATTCTCAACCTGGCATAGTTACAAAGAGGCACTTCTGCTAATTTCTTCTCAGGATGAAAATATTAAAGCTACTATCCTAAACATTGCTCTTAACATAGTACAAGCCTATTTAGAATATTTTAAACAAAAGGCACTCTATGAAGCAGCTTTAGCAGATTTAGAAGATGCTAAAACTTTACTAAAACTTGCCCAAAAAAAATATGAGGTAGGACTTTCTCCTTATGCAGACGTACTTGATGCTCAGGCAAGAGTTAAAGAAGCGGAATTTAATGTAACTAATTATAAATACACAGCGGAAATTGCTAAAGTAAATGTATTAACTTTAATAAACTACGATCTTACAAAAGTAGGTGAATTTGAATTCTTACCTGTTGAAGAAAAAAAACTTGAAGTGAAAGCCTTAGAGGAATGTATAAAAATAGGACTAACAAATAGACCAGAGCTTAAAGCAAAGGAAAAGGAAATACTCGCTCAACAGGAAAAAATAAAAAGTGTAAAAGGAGAATTTTATCCTTCTGTAGATCTATTTAGCAGTTATTATAAATATAAAAATTTACCTACGGAAGACGAGGAGTTTATAGCAGGAGTAAAAATTACTTTTCCTATATTTTTAGGTCTTTCAAGATTTGCTAAACTCGGAAAAGAAAAGGTTTATTTAGAACAGAAAAATTTTGAGAAAATTTCTACAGAACTTGATATAAAACAGGAGATTTTTACTAATTACAAACATTGGCAAACCACAAAGGAAAATTATGAGTCAGCACTTGCTTGGTTAAAAAGCATAGAAGAGGATTATAGAATTATCCAGAAAAAATATGAAGAAGGTCTGGCAAGTATAGTAGACGTAACCACACTTCTTGCAAGACTTTCTCAAGCGAGAGCCAAAGTAGCAGTTTCCAAATATGACTGGATATATTCTTATTATAAACTTCAAAAATCTATAGGTCTCATCCCTGAAATTGAAAAATGAAGAAAATTTTTTTTCTTTTTTTTGTTTCTTTGTTTCTTTTTATAGGGTGCAAAAGAAAAGAAAATAAAAATCCTTTACCCAGAGAATCTGCTAAAGTAGAGAGAGGCACCATATATTTAGAGGTAAGTGCGACAGGCGCTGTTAAACCTCAGGTTGGCGCCCAAGTAAAGGTGGGAGCAAGGATTTCAGGAAAGGTGGAAAAACTTTTTGTAACTCAGGGAGATAGAGTAAAAGCTGGACAACTTATTGCTATTATTGAACACCAAGACTTGCAAGACGAAGTAGATAGAACTTATGCCAATTATAAGGATGCTTTAGCAAATTTAGAAAAAATCAAAAGGGTTTATCCCTCTAAAATTGAAGCCCAAAGAAAAAAAATAGAAGCAATAAAGACTGAATTAGAACAAATAGGAAGGGAATTAAAAAGATATGAAGCTTTATATAAAGATGGTTTAATTTCTTTAACAGATTTAGAACGAATGGAAAGGGATTATAAAGTAAAAAAAGCCGAGCTGGAGTCAGAAAAATCAACCCTTGATGCTTTAATTTCTGAATACGAAAAGGAACTAGAAAGGACAAATGCACAAGTTTTTGCAGCGAAAAATGCTTGGGAAGAAGCAAAGGTAAAACTTAGTTATGCCTTTGTTTATGCACCTATTTCAGGTGTAGTTTCTGAAGTTACTACCCAACAGGGAGAAACAGTAGTTGCAGGACTTAACGCCCCTACTTTCATAACTGTAGTTGATCTCTCAAGACTTCAAGTAGAATGCTATGTTGACGAAACAGATATAGGAAAAATAAAAGCAGGACAAGAAGCTACTTTTACTGTAGATGCTTATCCTGATAAAGTTTTTAGAGCAAGAGTTAGAACCATTTATCCAGGAGCTATCATAAAAAATAATGTAGTATTTTATGATGTAGTTTTAGATATTTTAGATCCCTATGAAAACTTTCTCCGTCCTGAAATGACAGCTCAAGTCACCATAATTGCAGGGAAAAAGGAAAATGTTTTAATAGTTCCTTCTCAGGCAGTAAAAATAGATACTCAAGGTAATTATTATGTAATGGTTAAAAAAGGAGATAAATGGGAAAAAAGAATAGTAAAGGTAGGATGGGAATCTAAAGGCAAAACTGAAATTATTTCTGGTCTTAAAGAAGGTGAGGAAGTAGGTTTGTGGTAAAAAAACTCGTTATTCTTAAAGGTATTACCAAAACCTATTACACAGGAAGAATAGCTTATCAGGTTTTAAGAGGAATAGATTTAGAGGTGGAAGAAGGAGAATTTTTGGCTATAATGGGAGTTTCAGGAAGTGGGAAATCAACCCTTTTAAATATTATTGGTCTTCTTGACAAACCAGACTACGGAACCTATATACTTGATGGACAAGAAGTAAGTAAACTTAGTAAAAAGGAACTCGCTTATATAAGAAATAGAAAAATAGGTTTTGTATTTCAGGCTTTTCATTTAGTTCCATGGGCAACAGCTCTTGAAAATGTTTTAATGCCCCTTTTGTACAGAGGTAACTTAAAAAAGGAAGACGAAGAGAGGGCTTTACAATTTTTAACCCGCTTAGGACTTGAAAAGAGGATAAATGCTAAACCAAGTGAACTTTCTGGCGGAGAACAGCAAAGGGTAGCTATTGCAAGAGCCCTTATTACAAAACCAAAACTTCTTTTAGCAGATGAACCTACAGGAAATCTTGATAGCAAAAGTTCTCAAGAAGTAATGAAGATTTTTAAAGAACTTAATAAAAATGGATTAACCATCATTATGGTTACCCATGATCCAGAAATTGCTAAATTTGCTCAAAGAATTAAAATAATAAAAGATGGGATTTTTGTAGAAGAATGAAAATCTCATTTTTTCAGTTTTTAAAAGATATTTTTAAAGAGCTTCTTTCCAATAAAATAAATTTTCTTTTTATGTGTTTAGCTTTAACTATAAGCCTTATTGCTCTAAATACCATTTATTCCTTGGGACTTTCTGCAAAAAAACAGGTATTAGATGCTTTAGCAAGTGTTCAGTTTGGGAAAGATGCTATGCTTATTATTGCAGGAGGTGGAAGAATAATAGGATTAACAACCACAAGAACCGATACTCTAAAATTAGAAGATGTGGAAGAGATAAAAAAACTTGATTTTGTAACCTTAGCTTCTCCCATGTCAAGAGGAACACTTGAGGTCTCTTATAAAGATTTCGCAGAAAAATTAAGGGTTGAAGGTGTTTTTCCTAATTATACCATTGCTAACAACTGGTATCCAAAAATAGGAAGATTTATCAACGAGAATGATTTAAAGAGTATGACTAAAGTTTGTGTATTAGGTGCTGACATACCTGAAAGGCTAAATACCAAAAATATCATAGGAGAAAAAATTAAAATTGCAGGAGAAACTTTTGAGGTAATTGGAGTTTTAGAATCTAAACCATCCTTTGGTCATTTTAGAAGGGATGAAAGTGTTATTATTCCTTTTACTACAGCACAGAGAAGAGTTTTTAATAAAGACTATATTGATGCGGTTAAGCTTTTATTCAGAGAAGGTACAGACATGAAAATGGCAGAAAATAAAATAAGAGAAATATTAAGAAAAAGACATAATCTTTTTGGGATAGCACCAGATGATTTTAGAATCATCACTCCTGATCTTGCCATTTCTGTTTTTACAAAAACCATGAGAACTATTAATGTCTTTCTTTTAGCTATAGCCTTAATAAGTTTAATTATAAGCGGAGTTATTATCATGAACCTTATGTATGCCAATATTGAAGAAAAGGCTCCTATTATAGCCTTAAGAATTGCTCTTGGAGCAAGTTCTAAAAAAATAATAGAACATTATCTCATAATGTCTCTTTTCATAGCTATAATAAGCGGTATTGCTGGCTGGATATTAAGCTTATTCCTAATGGAAATTATTTCTTTTTTTACTCCTTTAAAACCTATTTTTTCTTGGTGGATTTTTTTACTTAGCTTCTTATTTGCCTCCTTTACTGGGATAAGTTTTACTTTAATCCCAGCTATAAGGGCATCTCAAATTGATCCTGCTATTTTATTAAAGAGTCTTTAAATATGTTTATAAAATATAGATTACTCTGGGGAGGGCTTTTTCACAAAAAATTAAGGCTTCTTCTTTCTGTTATAGGAATAATTATTGGAGTTTCTTCGCTTCTTCTTATGAATTCTTTTGGAGAATCTGCTAAGCTTAAAACTTTAAAAGAAATCGAAACCTTTGGTCCTGAAGTAATCATGGTTGTTGCAGGAAGTGTAAGAGTTCATGGAGGGAGAGCCATACAAACTGAGATAACCACAACCCTTAAACCCGATGATGCAGAAGCTTTAAGAAAGGTAAAGGGGATAAAGTATCTTTCTCCTGTTTTTAACGGAGATGCAATTGTAAGATATCTGGGAAATAATCTGACCACAATAATCAACGGAGTTAACGAAGAGTACATATTAATAAGAAAATTCCCCTTAGCTGAGGGAAGAAATTTTTTGAAAGATGAAATTTTTGGTTATAAAAAGGTTGCTATTTTAGGTTATAAAGTAAAAAATCAACTATTTGGGAATGAAGACCCCATGGGAAAAATTATTCTTATAAATAAACTTCCCTTCAGAGTTATAGGAGTTCTTGCTCCCATAGGCATTGATGCAAGTAATGCTGATCAAGATGATCAAATATTAATTCCTTGGAGTGTTGCTTTATCAGCTCTTTATAATGTAGACTATATAAGAAGTATTTATTTAAGTGTGGAAAGTTTAGAAGAAATTTCTTTTATAGAAAAACAAATTAATGAAATTCTTTTAAAAAGACATAAAGTAAGTGAAAGAAATAAAGATTTTCAAATAATAAAAGCTGAGGATATATTAGAGGTAAAAACACAGACTACAAAACTTTTTTCTTCCTTAGTAAAAAGTATTTCTATTTTATGCCTTTTAGTTGGGGCACTGGGAGTAACAGCCATTATGACTCTTTCTGTAAATGAAAGAAAAAAAGAAATTGGTATTAGAAAGGCTCTTGGAGCAGAGGATAGAGATATTCTTTTACAATTTTTGATGGAAAGCATTTTTATTACCCTTTTAGGTGGTATAATTGGCGTTTTAGTAGGAGTTGCTGGTTCTTTAATACTTCTTCCTCTTTTTAACTATCCCTTAGTTTTTCCCTGGAGTCCAATACTTATTTCTTCTTTTTTAACCATAATTTTTGGAATTATTGCAGGAATATACCCTGCTTATAAGGCTACCAAAATTGATCCTATTATTCTTTTAAGACAGGGTTTTTAAATTGAAAAATAGCTTTTTAAATCTTATATTTTAAAATTGGTAATCCTAAAACTTTTAGGAGGTGTGTATGAGTAAAAAGGGGGATAAATGGATTAAATATACTTGGGAATTTGAAACTACAGAAGATCCTTATGCTGTCAAAGCTGCCCCTGCAGGAGAGGCAGTATGTCCCAGATGTAAAGCTGTTTTTAAAGATAAAAGATGGCTCTTGGATGAAACTTTATATGAGGAATTAAAAGATATAGAAACTGTTCCTCAAATTATTTGTCCTGCTTGCAGAAAGGCTCTTGAGAAATATGCGATGGGATATCTTTATATTTCTGGAGAATTTTGGGAAACTCACAAGGAAGATATAATGAAACTTATAAATAATGAAGTAGAAAGAGCAAGAGGTTTAAACCCTTTACATCAAATTATCGATATATACGAAGAGGATGGAAAAACTGTTATAGAAACAACAACTGATCAGCTTGCTCAAAGATTGGGAAGGGCTTTGTATAAAGCCTATAAAGGAGAACTTGAATTTAAATGGTCAAAAGGAAATAAACTGGTCAGAGTTTATTGGTCAAGATAGATGTCTAAACCTATAGCTTTAGCTATAGATTTTAAAAAATTTACCTTTTCTGTATTAGAAACAGGTCTATTTTTAAAGAAAAACCTATATCCTGAAAGCAAAATAATTCTTTTTCATGTTATTGAATCTTTTTTAACCCCTCCCCATTACCTTATCCCCTATTTTAAAAAAGAGGAAAATAAATTAAAAACAGAACTTTTAAAACTTTCTCAAAAATTTAAAAATGAAAATATCCCTGTAGAAATTGAGGTAATCTTTGGAAATTTCTGGGAGGCTTTAAAAGGTTTTATAGAAAAGTTAGATCCTTATTTATTACTCATAGGTTATCAACCTTATAAATTTAAAATTCCTACAGCTGAAAAGATGTTAGAAAGATTAAAAGGAAATTTTCTGGTAGTGAAAGACATCCCTCTAAAGGAAATTAAAAAAGTATTATGTTGTATTGACTTTTCTGAAAGTTCCCAACCTTGTTTAAAATTGGCAAGCTTTATAAGTAAAAAATTGAAGGCAGAGTTAAAAGTTTTAAATGTAATGGCTGAAATTAAAATAAAAGAAAAAAGTCTGAAAGATAGGTTATTAGAAGAAGAAAAAGTTAAAAGAAAAGAAATGTGGGGAAATTTAATAAATTCTTTAGCTAAAGATGAAAAAATAGAAAATCTTAATCTTCAAATAGAATATGGAGACAGGGTAAAAGAGATAATTAAATCTATTAAAAATTTTTCTCCAGATTTATTAGTAATTGGAAAAACAGGAAAAACTTTAAAATTAGGACTTGGTTCTGTTACTAAGGAATTGCTTAAGGTTTTACCTATCCCTATATTAATAGTTGAAAATGTATAAGCTCATATGGAATTAATACTCTTGATTCTCTCTCTTGGAATAATATTAATTTGTGCAGAACTTTTTACTAATGGAGTTGAGGCTTTGGGAGAAAGGCTATCTTTATCACAAGCAGTTGTTGGAAGTATTTTAGCAGCTGTAGGAACTGCACTTCCTGAAACTATAATTCCTCTTGTTGCTATCTTTTTGTATAAAGGAGAAAGTGGAGCAAATATTGGAGTGGGAGCTATTTTAGGAGCTCCTTTCATGCTCACCACCATGGGACTATTTTTAGTAGGTTTGGGGGTTTTTATCAGTTATTTATTAAAAAAGAGAGAGAAACTGGAAATCTATTTAGAGCCTCAAACTTTTATAAGAGATTTTAGATTTTTTCTTTTAAGTTATTCCTTAGCAATTATTATTCCGTTAATTTTTCCTAATACCCGTGTTCTTCATTATTTTATTGCTCTGTTGCTGTTTTTAAATTATATAGTTTATCTGCTTTTTACTTTTCGAGCTGATAGTTTAGAGATTGAATCTTCAAAGGAATTATATTTTGCTAGATTATTAAAATTAGATAATGTTAATCCTCAAAAAAGATTTATCCCTGTTTTTCTCTCTATTTTTCAAATAGTTTTTGCTCTTTTAATTATGATAAAGGGTGCTCATATTTTTGTAGAGAATTTGGAAATACTTGCTAAAGAATTAGGAATGGATCCTTTGCTTTTTTCTTTACTTTTAGCTCCTATAGCTACAGAACTTCCTGAAAAAAGTAACAGTTTACTTTGGACTCTAAGAAAAAAAGATATTCTTGCTCTCGGAAATATGACTGGAGCAATGGTATTCCAATCGACCTTTCCTGTAAGTATAGGGCTTTTTTTTACTACTTGGGAAATTAAGGGATTAGCTTTAATTTCTGCATTAATTGCGCTTTTTTTAGCCACCTTTTATCTTCTTTTTCTAAAAATTTTTAAAAAACTCCCTGTGTATCTTTTATTACTTTCTGGTTGTGCCTATTTAGTTTATATCTATTTTGTTATAAAAACAATTTCTTAAAAATGGAAAAAAATTATTTAAATTGGCTTAACAGTCATCAGTTTTACGGAATAAAACCAGGCTTAAAAAGAATTAAGGAAATCCTTAAAAGGCTCGGCAATCCTCACAGATACATAAAAACTATCCACATTGCTGGAACTAACGGAAAAGGTTCTACTGCTTCTATTTTAAGTGAAATTCTTTTAGAACACGGATTTAAAGTAGGACTTTATACTTCTCCTCATCTCATTCAGTTAAATGAAAGATTTAAAATTAATGGAAAGAAAATAGAGAATGAAAGATTAAATGAATATTTAAAATACATTAAAAAAAATATTAAAGATTATCCAGCAACTTATTTTGAAATTACAACTGCCCTTGCTTTTTTATACTTTTATGAAGAAAAAGTAGATATTGGAGTTATTGAATGTGGAATGGGGGGAAGACTTGATGCAACAAATATCATAAATCCTGAGGTTTCTATAATTACAAGTATAGGATGGGATCATACCAAATATCTGGGAAATACACTTGAAAAGATTGCTCATGAAAAGGCAGGAATAATTAAAAGAGAAACTCCTTGTGTTTTGGGAGACCTTTCAGAAAATCTAATCCCTATATTTCAAAAAAAAGCAGAAATTTTAAAAGCACCTCTTTTTATAGTGGGAAAAGATTTCTATATAGAGTTTAATAAAAAAAATAATTGGAATTATGTGGGAGATCATAAATTCGAAGATTTAAATTTGAATCTCAAGGGCTATTATCAAGGAAACAATCTTTCCTGTGCCCTTAAAGCTTTAGAAATTCTTGAAAGAAAGGAATTCTTAAAAATCACTGAAGAAAAACTTAGAAAAGCTTTAGGTCAAGTTAAGGTCTCAGGTCGTTATGAATTTTTAAATATAAAAGGTAAAACTATTTTAATTGATACTGCCCACAATTTAGATGGTTTTATTGCTCTTAAATCTTCTCTTTTAAAAGATAATTTTAAAGATTTTTTGCTAATCCTTGGAATAACCAATGAGGAAGGAGATAAGCCTTTTGTTAAAATGATTGAAATCCTACTTCCTTTAGCAAAAAAAATTTATCTCTGCGAATTTAATTCTCCAAGAAAAATAGTTTCTATAAGAGAATGGAAGAAAAGTTTAGAAAAATTCCCAACAATTCTTAATAAAATAGAATTTGTAGAAAATTGTGAAAGAGCTGTTAAAATGGGTTTAGAAAGTGATTTCGAAAAGATATTAGTTACTGGATCTATTTATTTTGTAGGTGAGTATCTTAAAAATTTAAAGTTTTGAAAAAATTTAAAAATGTTAAAAGAAAAAATACCAAGAATTAACTGAACTATTACTCAAAGAAATTAAAGAATTTTATAAAGATCGACTTGTATCTGTAGTTCTTTTTGGTTCTGTTGCCAGAAAAACTCAAAGATTTGATTCAGATATAGATATTCTTCTTGTGATAAAAGATCTTCCAAGAGGTCGATTAAATAGAGTTTTAGAATTTTTATGCAAATTGAAGAAAAAATAGAAAATTATTTAAAAAAATTTAGAAAATTTGGGCATATATATCCATATTTCTCCTGTTTTAAAAACACCGGAAGAAGTAAAAAGGGGAAGTCCTCTATTTTTAGATTTAGTGGAAGATGCTAAAATTCTTTATGATAAAGAGAATTTTTTTAAAAATAAATTAGAAGAAATTAAAGAAAAATTAAAGAAATGGGGAGCTAAACGTTATTGGCTGGGGAATGCATGGTATTGGATTTTAAAACCTGATATAAAGCCTGGAGAAAGTATTGAATTATGACTTTTGAAGATTTAGCTAAAAGCTATATAAAAAAAGCTAAAGTTAGACTTGAAATGTTAGAATTCTTATATAAAAAGGAAGCTTATTCGATGTAATAAGAGAAGCTCAAGAAGCTGTTGAATTAGCTACAAAGGCTATGCTTAGACAAAGAGGAATTGAGCCTCCAAAATATCATGATGTAAGTTCTCTATTTTTTTATCATAAAGATAAATTTCTTGAATTTACAGAAGAAGAAATTAAAAAATTACAAAAATTTCAAAATTTTTAAGAAAAGAAAGAGAACTTTCCTTTTATGGAGATATAGATTTTATTCCTACTGAAGAATATACAGCAGAAGAGGCAAATATTGCCATTGAAGGAGCTAAATTTATAATTTCCCTTGCTGAAAAAATTATTAAAATTTAACTTTTCTCTAAATAATTTTTCAAAATTTCATAATTAAAACTTACAATTTCTTGATAGGTTTTTTTGTTTTCAGCTATTTCTTCCAGATCTCCTTCCATTTGGGAAGTAAATTTATAATCTAAAAATTTGGGAAATCTTTTTGCCAAAAATTCACAAACTTCTTTCCCAAGCTCTGTAGGTTTTAAATAGCTCTTTTCTTTTATCACATATTTTCTTTTATAATATCAAGTAAAGTGGCATAGGTAGATGGTCTTCCAATACCCATAGATTCAAGCTTTTTGATTAAAGTTGAAGAAGTATATCTGGAAGGTGGTTCAGTAATATGTTCTTTAATTCTCCATTCGGAAACTTCAAAAGTTTCTTTTATCCTTAAATCTACAAATTCATTCTCTTCTTCTTGGTTTCTAAATATTTTTAAAAATCCCTCAAAAATAAGTTTTCTGTAAGTACTTTTGAAAATATAATCTTTTTCCAAATTTTTGTGAGTAAAAATATAGGTTCTTAGAAGATATTCTGCAGGAACCATCTGACTTGCTATAAAAAAAGACCTTATAAGTTTATAAAGTTTTTTCTCAGGCTCAGAAAGAGGAACATCTTCTCTATAAATATCCGTTGGTCTTATACATTCATGCGCATCTTGAACAAATCTATTCTTTTTGATATTTATTTTTTGGGCTACAAATTTCCTCCCAAAATATAACTCTATAAACTCTTTGGCCAATTTTTTAGCGTATTCACTCACTCTTACAGAATCAGTCCTCATATAGGTAATATACCCATTTTCATAAAGCCTCTGAGCATAATACATAGTCTGCTTTGGCTCATATCCCAAAAACTTTTGAGATATTTCAATCAAAGTGGTTGTTTTCAGAGGCAAAGGAGGATTTTTCTTTTCAATCCTTTCTTCTATCTTTTCGAGAGTTATAAAGTCCTTTGAAAGCTTTTCTTTAAAAAATTTTATCAACTTTTCTTTATTTTTTGTCTTATAAAGTTTATTTTTATAATAAAGCCCAGCTGAAATTTCTGTGTAATCTTTTTTTAATTTAATTTCCAAGGAATAACTTTTTTCAGGAACAAAATTTTCTATTTCTCTTTCCCTTTCTACAATAAGTCTTAAAGCCACACTTTGAACCCTTCCAGCTGAAAGGCTTTTTTTAAAGTTCTTCGAGAGTTGTGGTGAAATTAAATAACCTATAAGTCTATCTAAAACTCTTCTTGTAAGCCAGGATTGATAAAGGTATGGATTTATTTCTCTTAGATTAGAAAGTGCTTTTTTTAAGCCATTCTCAGTAATTTCTATTAAATCAAGTCTTTTAAATTTGAGTTCAGGTTTAATTTTAGAAAGGTATTCATAAAAATGATAAGCAATAGCTTCTCCTTCTCTGTCAGGATCTGTAGCAAGATATACTTCTTTTACTTGAGAACCTATTTTTTTTATCTCTGAAAGAACTTTTCTTTTATTTGAAAGCCACTCCAAGGTTGGTTTAAAAGTATTTAAATCAATACCCAATTTAACCTTTGGAAGATCTCTTATATGTCCAAAGGTAGCTCTAAAAATAAAACCTTCTTTAAGAAATTTTTGTAGAGTTTTAATTTTAGTAGGTGACTCTACCACAAAAAGTATCATAATTTTTAATTATAACATTTTTTTCAAAGATCTTCTAATCAATGTATGCGTGGTTTATAAATCTTGACAAAGATTGCTTTATAAAAGTTTTGTGATATTTTATAAACACTTTCAAAAATTCCTCTGGGAGGGGTCTTTATGGAAGAAAAAAACACTGAAGAAACAAGAGAGCTTCCTAAGTTAGAAAAAAAGCTTGAAAAGATGACTATTAAGGAATTAAGAGAAATTGCACTTCAGATTCCTGAAATAAGTGGTGTTCATGGAATGAACAAAGAAGAATTAATATCAGCCTTAAAGAAGGTTTATGGTATTAAAGAAGAGCCGAAAAGGGTTGGAGAATCTATGAGAGAACTTAAGGCTAAGATAAGGAAATTTAAAGCCCTTGCTGAGGAGGCTAAAAAAAATAAAGAATGGAAAAAATATGAGAGATATAGAAGGCTAGCAAGTAAATTTAAAAAACGCACCAGAAAATTAGCTAAAGGTATTGCTTAAAAATCTATGAAAGATGCCCTTTACCAAACAGATATTAAAGAAGTTCCACTTTTAAAAAGGGGAAAAGTAAGAGATATTTATGATCTTGGAGATAGCCTTCTTATTGTGGCTACAGATAGAATTTCTGCTTTTGATGTAGTTTTACCAACCCCTATTCCAAATAAAGGTAAAATACTCACTCTCATGACACTTTTCTGGCTTGATTTTTTAAAAGATATTGTAGAGAATCATTTAATTACAGCTTATGTAGAAGAATATCCAAATATTCTCAAACCCTATAAAGAAATCCTTCATCAAAGAAGTATGATTGTAAAAAAAGCTAAAGTCATTCCAGTTGAATGTATTGTAAGAGGTTACATTACTGGTTCTGCAATGAAAGATTATCAAAAAACTGGTAAAGTTTGCGGAATTAAATTACCTCAAGGCTTAAGAGAAGCTGATAAATTCCCAGAACCTATTTTTACACCTTCAACTAAAGCTGAAGAAGGACATGATATTAATATAACTTTTGAAGAAATGATAAATCTTGTAGGAAAAGAAACTGCAGAAATTTTGAAAGAACTTTCTTTAAAGCTTTATATTAAAGCCTCAAACTATGCTGAATCAAAGGGTATAATTATTGCAGACACAAAGTTTGAATTTGGCTTTTATGAAAGAAAAATAATTTTAATTGATGAGGTTTTAACTCCAGATTCCTCACGTTTCTGGCCAAAAGATGAGTATGAACCTGGAAGACCTCAAAAAAGTTTCGATAAACAATTTATAAGAGATTGGCTAAAATCAATTTCTTGGAAAGACAACACTCCTCCTCCACCTATTCCACCAGAGATAGTAGAAAAAACGAGGGGAAAATACCTCGAAGCTTTATATAGGCTTACTGGAAAAACTTTGTAAAAGTGAATTTTGAATATACCTTTGTCTATATTGAAAATATAGAGCTTCAGGATAGAACCTACATTTTTTCATATCCAAAGAGAAATAAAATTTTAAAAGAAAGTATAAAATCGATAGGGCTTCTTCAACCACCTATCCTTTTCTTAAAAAAAGAAAATCTAAAATTCCAAATTATCTGTGGAGAAGGGAGAATCCTTGCTTGCTATGAACTTAATATTAGTGAAATAC